>NZ_RZSG01000001.1:0-73927 GCF_003997725.1 Mesorhizobium sp. M4A.F.Ca.ET.050.02.1.1 | reverse complement strand
GTCTACAGCTCCGGGAGAGGATCGGCTTGAAAAGAGCTGCCGTTGGTGTGGCGCGCGAACGCGGTGATATACATACGACGCTTGAAACCGGCGAGCTCTTAAATGCGATGCACGATCGCCTGAGGCGTCCCTGCGGGGACGAGAGCCTAGCTATTCCGCTGATCGGGGTTGCACCGCTGGCTTAGCAAGGTGCGTCGTTCCCATTGAACGCTCGTCCCGTAAAGTCCCATCATGCGGCGAACCAATATTGACCACGAAGAACCGTGTGGCTAGTCAAAAGCTCACGAGGGGAATATCCGCTGCAAACGGCCGCCGTCTCCTCGATCGCGCTCCTCGATCGCGCCAAGATCGGCTGCACAACGCAGCGCACAGCGGATGGGCCGGCCAGAGGATAGCGGTATGCTGGGAGGTGTCCCCACCGAGGCTACCGAGAAAGCTGAAGGCTCTTGGAAGCGGGAGCTGCGCCAGGCCAATGAGATCCTGCGCAAGGCGATGCTTGGTTTGCGGTGGCGGAGTTCGATCGTCTTTAGAGACGATACTCGCCTTCCGCGGAGAAGAGGTTGGTCGAGCCGATCCGTCGATCTGAGGTGCTGCCGAACGCCGTGTCACATGGGATTCACTTGTCGCTGAGCTACCTGCAAGTTCCTTTTTTTGGCCTTATCCAAGTTCCTGCCGACTCCGTGCTTGTCTTCGCGGGTTCACCGTGGTTCCCGGTTACCAGCACGTTGCAACAAATGCTTCAAATAAATTTATAGAATCTTTGCGAGCGCAAGTCCCTGAAGGTTATAGGTTCATCTTAAATCTGAGGTCAGGCGCGCTGAAAGAGGCTAATACCCTGTTTACGCCCGGACCGCCGCAGCTCGCAATGGAGAAATGGATGCCAAGAGCAACGAGAGCGCTTATCCTAGTTGAAGGTCATAGGGGAATTGGTCTGCGATACGTCCAAGCGGCCCAGAGTCTTGGTTACCATCCAATTACCCTGTCGGCTGATCCTGCTCGGTATGACTACCTTGCGGCGGAAAGTGTCGAGACAATCCGTGTCGATACAGACAATCTCGATGCGCTGATTCACGAATGTTCGCGGCTACGTGCGACGTATGACATTGCTGGCATTACTGGCTTTGCGGGCGACGACGAGTCGATCTACGCGACAGTTGGCAAGCTCTGCCTGCATTTCGATCTACCGGGACCGAACCCCGCATCGATTGAACAATGCTGCGACAAATTTACTCAACGTCAGCTCCTCGCGGAGGCCGGCATTCCAATACCTGCTTATCGCTTAGCAGCGAATGCAGCGGAGGTTGAAATCTCTGCCGCCGAGATCGGCCTGCCGGTGATTCTGAAGCCAGCCATAGGCAGCGGCAGCATCGGTGTGCGATTATGCAGCACCGTCGATGAGTTAGCCGAACATACCACCTACCTATTGGGTGGGAAGCACATTTGGCGATCTTCGCCGAGGATACTTGTTGAAGAATACGCGAATGGTCCGCATTATATCGCTCAGATAATGGGAAATGAGGTCGTTGCGATTGCCGCCGCTGACTACGGCCCCCCACCGCATTTCGTCTTTCATAGCGGCACCCAGCCAGCCTCGCTGACAGATGACGAGCACGAGCGAATCGCCGACGTTTCGCTGAGCTGCTTGCGAATTCTCGGCCTTGGCTGGGGTCCCACGAATGTTGAACTCCGGTGGACGAAGCTTGGCCCTGTCGTCATTGAAGTGAATCCGCGACTTTTGGGCGGGACGGGTTCTCAATTGGTTCGGCTGGCTTATGGAGTCGATCTTATCACCGAACACATCAAGCTTGCCGTCGGCCACGAATGGGATTTGCGCAGAAGGCATTCACACATTGTGGCCGTCCGGGTCCTAATTCCTGACCGTGATGGCATCGTCGATTGGATCCATGGCGGCAGTCAGGCTGCTGCTGTACCGGGTGTCGCAGAGGTGCAATTTTGTGTCGAGCCCAATACCCCTATCGTGAGGAAAGGCGACTATCGAGATCGCATGGGACATGTCATAGCCGCTTCACCCGACCGTGTCCGGACCGAGGCGATAATTCAGCGTGCGGTGAACTTAATCAGTTGGTCGATCTCTCCATTTCCGTGAACAAAGACAATCATCAGCCCCTCAAGTCGCCGCACCAGGGGAAGCTATTGAAGAGGAAACTTGTAGTGCAAAATCAAGTGCGGTCGTCGCAAAGTGAATGATACCTAATTTTGTTTCTGGGAACCTCTAGGCAATTGAACTTATCTGCGGTGGACAATTGTCTTCTGATTTTTTGCGGCGGCTATGTCGCGCGAGTAATTCCCAGGCCACAGCAAGAGGATAGCCGCGGTGTTAGAGCAACCAGCCCTGCCCCCCCCTCCGCTCGTCGGACCCCGTTCTGCCGAGACTTTCGGCCGGGCGCGCAGGGTTTTCCCGGACGGCACCACGCGGATCACTATCGAGCGCGATCCCATTCCCCGCTACATGCATCACGGAGAGAGTGCGTTTCTTGTCGACGTTGATGGCCGTCGTCTCCTAGACCTCAACGGCAACTTCACGACCCTCATCCATGGCCACGCCTTCCCGCCCGTGATCGAGGCCGTGACGCAGCAGCTCAGAAGCGGATGCTGCTTCGCCAACCCGACCGAGATTGAAATCGATCTTGCTGAGCTTCTCTGCGCCCGAATTCCGCATCTTGACCGCATCCGCTTCGTCAATACCGGTACCGAGGCGGTCATGTTTGCGATTAAGGCGGCGCGGGCGTTCACGGGACGTCCCGCCATTGCCAAGATCGAGGGAGCCTATCACGGCGCCTACGACTGGGTCGAGGTCAGCCAGGCTGCAACGCCTCAAACGTGGGGCGATCCCGAACATCCCGCGCCCACTCTTTCTTATCGCGGCATGCCGCCAGCTGTGCTCGATGACGTTGTGATTTTGCGCTTCAACAACGCCGAGGGCGCGCGCCGGCTGATCACGGAACATGCAGGGCGTCTCGCAGCCGTCCTCGTTGATCCCATGCCGAGCCGCAGTGGGCTCATTTCGCCCACGCCGGATTTCGTATCCGCCATCCAAGAGACGGCCCGTCGTCACGGTATCCTTGTTATCAGCGACGAGGTTCTCAACCTCCGACAGGGTTACGAAGGCGCCTCTGCGCTCTATGGGCTCGCCCCCGATCTCTTCGCGCTCGGCAAGATCATTGGCGGCGGGCTCCCCATCGGCGCGATCGGAGGCCGCAGCGAGGTGATGGCAGTCTTCGAGGCCGCATCAGGCGGTCCTGCTCTGCCGCAGGGCGGCACCTTTTCAGCCAATCCGCTCTCGATGGCAGCAGGACTCGCCGCGATGGAAGCCCTCGACCGCGCTGCCTTCGATTACCTCGAGCGGCTGGGGGACAAACTGCGAAACGGGCTCGAACGCATCATCGCGCGGCACGGCGCCCCTTTCAGCGTCACTGGAGCCACTTCCCTCTTTCGCCTTCACCCGCGGCGCAAGCCGCCGCGAGAGTTCCGAGAAAGTTTCCTTACCCTACAGGAGGTGGCCGTGATGACGGAATTAACTCGCTTCTTCGCCACGGAAGGCATCATTCTGCCCAAAGCGGCCGCCGCTTGCCTCTCAACACCGATGGGGGAGGATGAGATCGCCTTCGTCGCAAATGCTTTCGACCGCTTCCTAATTCAGCGCGCGGCGCTCCTCGACACTATCACGGGTTAGATCATGGAAGAAACCGTCGCACAGGCGATCGCGCGTGCGTTGAAGCCCTTGTTTGGCCAGAGCCTGCCGTCTGCCGTCCTCCTCGCCTGCGGTACGATTGGCATCCCGCCAGCTCGCCTACCGGCAGGAGAAGATGGGGGGCGCCATGGCAGACGACTTTGAACGCGTCTTAAGCAGGATTGCAGTGGTTACCACCCAAAACGGGCCGCCCGCGGCCATCCTCGTGCCATCACTTCCGGAGGCTTTCAAGGCGAGCCTGTCGGAACGCGCACCAACCAGAATGGAACAGACAGTTGGCGCCAGATCACGCCTGGCGCGTGCAACATCCATATCGGCGTCGATCCAACCGAGGTCGGTTGCACCTACGAGGCGCTGTGCCTCGTGGTCCATGCTGCGGTCACGATCAACGCTCTTTGTCAAATCCTCCAACACATCGACCTGTGGCGCCGCCGCGCCGATGGTACGCAACTGCGTGTCCGTCGTCGTAATCGTGCTAAAGAATGGCGTGCTCGGCTTCCAAAGGCATGCCGAAGCAATGCCGTTAGGACCCTGTACGAGCGCCTGCCATTTCGCTCCAGTCGACCACGCAGCAATCGCCCGGGCGTGCGGTTGCGGCGCGACCGTCGTCAGGGTACCGGACGACATAGGGCCTGCTCTCGAGGCGCTCGCCTCTGAAAGGCCGTGGCTAGTCAAGGTCGTCGCCGCCCCCAACGCCCATCCTGCTCTTTCCCTTTTCGGCGGCGCGGTTGACCAGAACGTCGTGCGCGACGTGGGTTCCGTTTGATGACGACAGAAAACACCAAATCAATGGGCGTTGCGGTCGTCACCGGCGGGGCAACCGGGATCGGGTTTGCGACCGTCGCGCATCTAATCGACGCTGGCTGGCGCGTCGCTTTCTTCAGCCAGACGAGAGAGCGGGTGGAGGCTGCCGCTGTCGATCTACGCGCCCGTTTTCCAGCTTGGAATATCCACGCCGACACGGTCGACCTCCGTGACGAACGCGGCGTCTGCCGGTTCTTCGCCAATGTCCGCGAGCGGTGGGGAACGGTATCCGCGCTTGTCTGCAATGCTGGCTACTCGCCGAAAGGTCCAAACGATCAGCGTGTCGCTCTCGGCCATATGCCGCTTGCCAAATGGGATGATGTTATCCGGGTGAACCTCACGGGCGCCTTCCTCTGTTGCCGCGAGGTGTTGCCCGGTATGGCGGAAGCCCGGCAAGGCCGTATCGTCCTGATCAGTTCACTCGCGGCGCGTACGCAGCCGAAGATCGCCGGAGCGAGCTACGTTGCCTCGAAGAGCGCGCTTGCAGGGCTCGCCCGGTCGATCATGAGCGAATACGCCGGGCTTGGTATCACGGTGAACACGATCTGCCCTGGCCGTGTCTTAAGCAATATGACGGGACCGCCCGAGAGGCCCGGAAACCGCGCTGCACTCGCGCGGATCCCGATCGGCCGGCTCGGCAGGCCCGAAGACATCAGCCGCGTCATTAAGTTTCTTGTTCGCTCGGATTCCGACTTCATTAACGGCGCCATCATCGATGTCAACGGCGGTGAGTTCGCCCCCTCTTAATCTGTCGGCCGGCGGCACAAACCATTCAGTGACGAAGGACGCGGCGCCGGCCACTCCCGCACATTCTGCGCATGCGCGAACTTACGGACCTGCTGCACTAGGGGCCATGGCGAACGCCTGGAACAGGCTGCCTTCGGACAGGGCCGTGGTCAAGCCAAGCGAGCCCTGGCATCACGCGCACGGCGGCGACTTCTCACATCCGAAGGCCACCATGACAGGATCTCGGCCGCGTCGTTCCAAGGACGCCTCATTGGCGGGAGGTGGTGGCCGATAGCGACAGCGGATGCTCGACAGCAGCGAGGACGTGCTCAGCCGTCAACGCCTCGAGGTTTTGGCTTCAGGCGATGCTTCTGGCCGCGCGTGCGGAGAATGAGAGGCTCCGCCAAATCATCAAGGAGTTGCAGCGCTATCGCTTCGGGCCAAGGGCGGAGGGCCTGCCCGAGGACCAGTTGCTTCTGGGCCTGGATGGCCAGCAGGTAGAGGCGGAGGGCTTCGCCGGCACCGAAGCCGCGGACCCATCAAAGCGGTTTGGCGCATTTGCCGCCGCGTCTTCATGGGATGACCTTCGGCGACAATCGATGCGATCGGCGCAACGACGCCCGTCGACATCCGCGATCGAGCCCTGCTGCTACTCGCCACGACGGGCATTCGCAACGGTGAGCTACGCGCCATTCAGCTGCAGGATATCGACTGGCGTGCTGGCGAGGTATCGGTCCGGCGCACCAAGGGCAAGCGGGATCGGGTGGCGCCGCCGCTCGAGGAGACCGGCGCCGCGCTCGCCGACTACGTCCTGCGCGCTCGACCGAAGGTGGATAGTCCGTATCTGTTCCTGTCCTTCACGCCGCCCGTGGCAGCATTCAAATGCGCGTTTGCGACATGGCGGGGTTGAACTCGGGCGAGTCGCAGGTGCGCATCTCCTGCGCCACAGTCTTGCTACCCAGCTCGTCAAGCAGTGAAGGCCGGTCAACGAGGTCGTCGATCTTCTAGGGCACCGAAGCATCAACACAACGCCATTGTACGTAAAGGTCGCCACCTCGCAGCTTGCCGAGGTCGCACTTGCGAACATTCGACCTGTCATGGCAGCTTACGATGGTGAGTGTGCCCGATCCGATACACGTTTTCCGTGCTCTTTGATTCGCCGAGAGCGATGCGGTCGTGAGCGGCAGCTCTTTTTGCGACAAGATGATCAAAGGCATGACGGCTCCGCAAGCAGCCCAGTCTCACGCCGGGCTTTGCGAAGTCGCAGCCTTCCTTTTTCAGCTCATGTTGACCAGTCCCGAGAGCGGGAAGTGTCGCATCCTTCGCATACTAAATGGTTTGCTACATATGGAGTGGCATGACGATTGTTCTAGAATTCAAATTGAATCGGCCCTTTGTACATAGTCTGCCTTCCTAGAATCAGACAAGTGGGCGGGGCGCTTCATAGACGCTGTAACCGAAACGTGATTCGCTCGGCCGGCGGCGGGCGAATCGAGGGACGGCGAATGTCGGGGCCACGCGAGAAGCGCGAGACGGGAGAGCAGGACCTGTTCCGCTCCAGGCTCGACCAGATCATCAGCATGAAGCACGAGCTGGTGCGGCTGGCGGATGCGATCGACTGCCCGATGCTGGAGGAGCGTTTTGGCGCGGTCTATTCGGACGGCCCCCGCATGCCGCCGCTGCCGACCCGGCTGATGGCGGGGCTGGCGATCCTCAAGCACACCTTCAACCTGTCCGACGAGGTGCTGTGCGAGCGCTGGGTGGAGAACCCCTATTTCCAGTATCTCACCGGGAGACGTTCTTTTGCCATACGCTGCCGTTCGACCGCTCGTTGATGACGCGTTGGCGCAGCCGCATGGGCGAGGAGCGGATCGTGGCGCTGTTGCAGGCGAGACTCAGCCTTGCGGTCAAGACCGGGGCGATGAAGCCGGCCGACACGCGCCAGGTGATCCCCGGATCAGTCCGAGGACCGACACCACCGTGCAGCCGAAGAACGTCATGTTCCCGACCGACGCCAAGCTCATCCACCGGGCGCGCGAGCGGCTGGTGCGGCTGGCCAAGAGGACGGGCCTCCATTTGCGCCAGAGCTATGTGCGGGTCGGCAAGCTGGCGCTGATCAGCCACCAGCGCTATGCCCACGCCAAGCAGTTCAAGCGGGCCAACAAGGCGCTGCGCAGGCTCAAGACTATGTCGGCCGGACCATTCGCGACATTGGTCGCCAGATCGCCGGCAATGCGGGGCTGGACGCGCTCTTCAAATGGCCGCTCTACCAGGCCGCCACCGTTCTCCAGCAACGTCAGCGCCAGCGCGTCCGCAAGATCTACTGCCTGCACGCGCACGAGGTGGAATGCATTGGCAAGGGAAGGCGCATATGCCCTACGAGTTCGGGGGGAAGGTGTCGGTGGCCACCACGCTGAAGCGTCCGGGCGGCCAGTTCGCCCTGCATGCAAAAAGCGCTGCCCGGCAATCCCTATGGCGGCCACACGCTCGCAAGCCCATAGAGCATCGGCCACATCAAGGCTGAGCACCGGATGAGCCGCAACTCCTCGCCGGCCAGCAGGGCGACGCCCTCAACGCCGCCGCCGGCTACAACTTCTCCCTCCTGCTCAACTGGTTCACAGGTTTTGTGGCTTCTCATCGCAGCCCAGTCAGCCGAGAGGACTCGAAGCCTGACTAATCTCGTTGTTCACGGACGACTGACAATTCTTGGTGTTCAGTGAGGCTCCTCTGTTGCGGTAAACACGGATTGTCCGTGGATCTGAATCTTATTACAGAGCCGCGCCAAGTCTGACAGATCGTGACTCGCTGTAAGACAGATGCGTATGCCCGCATGGCCCCGAGCGACCGTCGGAAAGAACGTGACGGAAGTGTAAAAGCCATCATCGAATAGGCGTGCTGCGAAATCAATAGCCGCAAATTCATCGCCCACATTAATCATGCGAATTGGCAGAGGAGCGCCTCGCTGATCTGTGTTGATGAGATCGTCGAACAGGGCGATGCGGTCGATCAATTGATCTCGGCGAACCCTGAGCTCGCTCGTGCGGTGGATTTTCGCCGAGGCCATAGCGGCACCGACAGCTGCAACGTTGGGCGAAGCCGAGAAGGCATGCGGAATGGAGTAGCAACGAAATAGCTCTTCTTGATATGCCGTTCCCAGCATGAGCATGCCGCCCGACGCGCCGAAGCCCTTGGCGAGGGACGCCGCGACGATCGTGCGCTCACCTAGCTCGTTGGGTAATTGCGAGCGCGCAAAACCTTCGCCACTTTCGCCAAATAGTGAAATTCCGTGTGCGTCGTCGATGTAAAGAAAAAGGCCATACTTTTCCTGCAACTCAAGAAGCCCTTCGATCGGCGCGAAGCCGCCCATCGAATAGACGCCATCGCAGACGTAAGCGACGATTGGATGCTTGCGGCAAAGCTGCTCCAAAGCATCGAGGTCATTGTGAGGAATTGTCTCGACTTGGGTCTCCTCGGCCACAACTGGCTTATGAAAGGCAAGCGAGGCATGTGCCAGACGGTCGAACACCATGACAGGTCTTTGACCTCCCGTTAAATGTCCGGAGGCGATGATTGGCAGTGCGCCCATGTTGGCAATCATAACCGTCGAGTAAGTAATAATCCGCGCCCCAAAGAGTTGGGAAAGCAATCCCTCAAGTTCACCAACGAGTCCGAAATTCAGGCGCGTGCGTGCACAAGACCAGTGGAGTGATCCGTATTCCTTTATCGCGGCAACCGCGCCTGCAACGATAGCTGGATGATTGTCCAAGCCGAGGTAGCAACAACGTACGTAGTCGGCCATGGTATCGCCTCGACGCTCGCCCTCCGTGATCATGACCGCCCTCCCCTCTAAAGACCGCCCGTAAACACCCATGAGACCACGTTGGTGAGCCCGTTCGAAATGCATTCGCGTCCGATCAATGACCGAAGCGGTGTTGCGGAAATGACTGGCGTTTGCAGCGCCCGCTGTGAATTCCACCGGAGACATTTGGACGTCCTTTCAAAAGTGCATATTTGCGGTAAATTGGCTCCCCAGTCTCACGTGATCCAAATTGCGAACCGCCGAATTCCGATGCGGCTGATGGCCGTCTGATATGATCCCGAAGACACCTTCAGTCTGTCGGATGAGGAGCTGGCGCGCCCTGGGTGGAGAGACCCGAATACCCAGTTCTGGGGTGAAGAGTTCTTCTGCCCTGAGTAGCCGGCGCATCCTGGCACAACGTGCCGCAAAGCCCAGGTTGGAGTTTTCAGCACTAGGTGGAACATGACACCGGAAATGAATCGCGAGACAAGGGAACCGCCACGCGGTCGAGCCCGTCATCGGCACAATCAAAGCTGAACACCGGAGGGGCGGCACCTGTATCGCCCACAATCAGGACGACGTCGGCGGCGCCTCCCTGGCCACCGCCGACTACTTCCCGCTCCTGCTAGACGGTTCAGGAGCTTTTGTGGCTTCTGTTCGCCGCGGCGCTCCCACTCAGGCCGATATGACCCGCGGTCGGGGACATCCACTCAGGTCCACCAGAGAACAAGATCTGGCCGCGCAAATCCGAAAAAGCAATTCAGCAGCACGCGACGCTTTCCGTTGCCTGATTGACCGGTAACCCCGTGAACGAAGCCGCCATCGATTAGGGCGATATCCCCAGTTTTGAGCTCGAACTCGCGGCAAGGGACGGCCTCCAGATAGGCTGCCGAATAGGGGTATCCAGTGGTCTCCACACCTTGCGATATCCGGTCCGCAACCGTCGGCTTGTGGCTCCAGAGCTTCAGATTGCCGCCTTCCTCAGGCATGCTGGGATAGAGGTTGAGCGCTGCGACCGTATTGTGCGCCACCGCAGAAAGCTCGTAATCATCGCCAGCACGTAAGACTTGAGCGACGTCGTCGTGGGGATCCAAGGAAAACGTGCCTGTGCCCGACCAACTGAGGCCGCGACAAACATTGGCCTGGCCGTGTTCGGAACGCGCTAGCCGCAATTCGATTCCCTGGTTGTGAAGCTCTCGCTTCAACGCCCCGAATACTGCTCGAACCGGGTCAACCAAATTCTTAAAAAGGGCATCGACGTACGGCCGCGCGTTTTCGGCGTCTGCGAAATAGGTGGCTGCATCCTTTCTGTAGTGAGATGCACCGACATATTGTCCGGGCACACCATCTTTACGCTCTCTGAGACCGGAGCTTCCAATAAAGTTCGTAGTGATCTCCTCTGCTACTTCGGTGCTGAAAGCTTGCTTGATGTGCAGAGCGGTGAGCTCACCTTTCAGGACCGAGATGATCTCCGCCGTGTTGATCGACCCGGTCCGTTCTTTGATCGAAACCGGCGAGATGGCTGGCACTTGAGATATCTGACTAGGCATTGTCTTGCTCCTGTAGTGCGTGTTCAAGGATGGTGATGCCACGATCGAGTTCGGCATCGGTGATGGTTATCGGCGGGAGGACTTTGATAACGTCGCGATTTGGCCCCGAGGATTCGATAAGAAGGCCATTTTCGAATGCGACATCGTGCACGCGGCCGACAACTGCCGGTGAACGGCATTTCAGGCCGGCCATCAGACCGCGGCCGCGCTTCTGTTCGATGTATCTTGGAAATTTCGCAACCAGGCGATCGAGGTGCGTTTGCAGCCTGACGGCTGTCCGCTCGACACCTGCAGTAAATTTCCTATCCGACCACATCTTGCACATGGCTCCTGCCGTCACGAAGGCGAAATTGTTTCCTCTGAAGGTCCCGCTATGTTCTCCGGGCTTCCATATATCCAAGTCGGGTCGAATCAGAACGATGGACAACGGACTACCTGAACCGCTAAGGGACTTAGAAAGACAAACAATATCCGGTTCGATTTTTGCAGACTCGAATGAGAAGAAGTCGCCAGTTCGGCCCGCACCTGCCTGGATGTCGTCGACGATAAAAACAATGCCATGCGTGCGGCAAATGCGCTGAATTTCCGTGAGCCACGCTGCGGATGCGGCGTTCATGCCGCCCTCTGCCTGGATGGTCTCCAGAATGATTGCGGCAGGCTTTTCTATGCCGCTCCCCGGGTCGCTCAAAACGCTGTCGATGTAACTGGCGGAATCGAAAGCTTGGCTCGGATAGCCGTCATAGGGAACACGGATCACATCGTGGCGAGCGACGCCTCCCAGTTCCCTGGTTGAGGCCGAGCCCGACACCGCTAGAGAGCCGAGCGACATGCCGTGGAACGCATTCGTAAAGGCCATGACGCTCGAGCGGCCGGTGTATTTTCGCGCCAGCGCCAGAGCCGCTTCGTTGGCGTTCGTGCCGGTCGGCCCAGGAAACTGAATCTTGTATGAAAGGCCTCTGGGTTTCAGGATCCAATCGACGAACCCTTCAATGAAGTCACGCTTTGCCGCCGTATGCATATCAAGCGACAGAAGAATGTTCTCACCGACGAGATATTCAATCGCCGGCGCCATAATATCCGGATTGTTGTGCCCGTAGTTGAGTGCGCCGGAACCCACCAGGAAATCGATAAAGGGCTTACCCGTCTCGTCCCAGATCGTCGCCCCAAGGGCCTTCGTAAAGACGGTGGGGAACGCCCGGCAATAACGACGAACGCTAGATTCATGAGCCGTGAAAGCGTCGGTGTCCATATTAAGTCCTCTGCACATAGTCGTCAAAGAAGAGAGCTGTTTAATGGCTAGTGGTTTGCGGCATATGTTCGTCGTTTAACATTGAAGCAGAATGCCGGAGGCAGCTTTGTTTGGTCTGGGTTTGGTCTGGTGGTGCCGGGATCCTCATTGAATATTGTTGGTTGCGTTGCCCTCCATTCGGATGTCTTCGGGGAATGTGCTGCAACAAGATGGCTTCTAAACCTTCCGCGAAAGCACCGATACTATGGCATCAGGTAGTTGACGTACCCACCCATCGCTGCCCATAGCGCCTCCGCACAAATGAATGGGTCCAAGGAGATCAGCAGGGTCGCGTCGCCAGAGGTTGTGTCGCTCGGCGGTAGCGAAGCCGCTCGCGAGCGCGCTCCTCGATGGCGCCGTAGCGAGCGAGCGGCTTCGCGGCGGTCATCAATATTCGCCGTTCAACCTCGGGCTGCGGACACCAACCTGATTCAAGAAACTATTTGATGACCGATGACACAGCGAAAGCCACGCTCTCTTTGAGAAGAATGCGGATTCCGATCTCTTGCGCGATAACTGGCCCGAGCCGCCGGATCAAAAGGGCGGGGCCGCCGTGGACCCCCTTGACGGAAAGCCCGTTCGTAGGCCAGGCGGAAGCAACCGGGAGACGCGCTGGCGAAGGGCCGCATCGGTTTCGAGAGCGTCAACTACCGCGACGGCAACCATCCCCGGCCGCAGCTGGGGCTGCTGCCTTCAGGCGAGTCGAACAGGAGATCGTCTGGGAGGCTGAAGGCGTTGACGAGGTGGGCCGTGAGTAAGTAATCAAGCGCTGATCGGGATCGACGAACGCTGTTTCCGTCCGACCGAGGTTGACCTGTGATCGGCGTTACCTCAAGGCAGGCAGTTGAACAAGCTCGGTTGGAAGCCGAAGACCCCTTTCGATGTGGTCGAGGCCCACTGCCGCGCCTCACGCGAAAACACGATGGCGTCGCGAGCAGGTGCATTTGTCGTGGGGCCATCCGCATTGCCAGGCACGCCCTCTCGGCCGGCATCCGCCCAGGTCCGGTCGTTTGGATCGGCGAATTCACACATTCTGCAAAGCAGAAAACCATCCGCTCCATTCATGCGGTCGACGATTTCGCGAAAAACTGGCTTTTCAAACAGATCGGAGTAACCCTCATATAGAAGGTTGCCCAATACGTGACTCCGTTCAAAATCCATGGAGCACAGGGTGACGTCGCCGTTTGGAAGAAGAACATTCCGATACTGTCGTTCGTCCACGCAGGTTAGGGCTCCGAGCACTGGCTGACGTGGTGCAACGATCTTAGGGTCGACGCTTCCACCCCTACTGCTCACCGGCCGCGCTTTTATCAGTGCTTCGGTAGGAATAATGTCGGCTATATCTGGGTGGGGCTCGCCCAAGGCCACGAATCGGATCAAGGGGATGTCCGCGTCGACGAGTTGACGAACCAGATCGCGATACTTGTCTCCGACCAGGCGGCTGTTCATGTAGGTGCCGTCATCGAAAACATGGACCACGAATACGCCCAAGCGCAAGGCTTGCAATCGCTGCAGGTCCTGCCCGTTCATTCCCACCAGCGTCGTAAAAATCCTGATGCCATGGCCTTTGGCGAAGGCGTGCTCCACCATTTCGGTGCAGTCCGGATTGAGCCAAGGTTCGGAGTATCCCGCAAAACCAATGTCGACGGAAGTCGGTACGCGGGCCAGACACCGCTTGAAATCTTCAAGACCCAGATGACTCGCATGAGACACTTTTCTTTGCCGGACCGCGAACTTGTCCTGGGGACAATATGAACATCCTACGACACATCCCGTGGTCGTCGTTATCTCCAAAACCCTGCCGGCTGTGTTTGCTGAGCGAAGTTCCGGTAAAATCACTGGTGATTACTCCCATCTACCTCCTGCGAAGCGCCACGATAGTGTACGTGTGCCTTTGGCTTTCTGACACCGCCTGTTGATCCACCGCGGCAACGCGGCCATCTACCCTTTTTCGCAGCCTAAGCCGACCGGTTCGCCGATTTGCCGGGCCGACTCTTCACAAACTTCCAGCGCGTCGGACCAGAGACAGCATTGCAATTTTCGAGGCATCACTCGCTCCGGAGATGTAGCCTCAATCGTCGATCGCTGGCCCGTCGCCGAGATGCGCGCGCAGCACCCTCGAACCCGCCGGAGAGAAGCTTTCTGGATGAGGTCGATCATCCCTTACGTCGAGCGAGTTCCGTGTTCTCATGCGGCTTAACCCTCACACTATATTGCCGCACCTCGACCAGCAAAGGCCGTGCCAGTGCCCTTGGCGCGCAGTTACTGCGTGATAGGCTTCGAAAAGCCCGACAGGCCCAAGACGCTCCGCTGTTTTGAACCCGACATGTTTTCTGACGGCTGTCAGATTTTGGACACACATCACTCATGCGTCAGTCGCTTAAGACAGAATGGCGTGCTGAGTTCTGCAAATTCGCTGAGAGCGGGCGGTCATGACAGGGTGGTGCTCAACGTCACCGATTCCCTGGAAGGAACGCCGCCATGATCAAGACGGAAAGTAAGACCGCCAGCGCTGCCGTCAAAGACATTCTGCTTTGAAACCCGGATAGATCGAACGAGGTGGGTGATGCAGGAGGTGCTCGAGGCCGAGATGGACGAGGCGCTGGGGCTTCGAAGAGCGAGCGCACGCCGGAGCTCTCGGCTATCACGCGCGCTACTACGGGCGGAGAACTAGCTGCGCACCTACGGCGGTTCGATAATCCCAAGTTTCAAAGCTTTTACAACAGCTACCGTTCTGCTGGTCGCATCCAACTTCCGCATTACATTTTTTAAATGGAAATCTATCGTATTTCGTGATCTGCCTAAAATAGTTCCTATTTCCCATGACGATTTTCCTTTCGACACCCAATCAATGCAATGTATTTCTCTCGGAGACAGGTTATGTACTCGTTCCGACGCAGTCGTAGTGTCGAACTTCGTAACCATCCGATGAAACCGCAGCGCGGCCATTTGCAGGTAGGTGATCGTTCTATTCTGCAATTCGCAGTCCGAGGATTGAGCAAAACTCACAAACCTAAAGCTGTCACCAGGGCCATGTAATGGGACGGTAACGCCTGACCTCAAGCCGAATGTTGCTGCTTCGTCCAAGACGCGGCGTCCATCTTCAGTTATGCTTTCATCGGTATACACCTCGCTCCATCGAAAGGGCCCCGCCTCCTTTCGACCTTTCTTGATGAGTGGGTCTATTTTGGCATAGCCCATTCTCGAGTAGCGCTCCTGCCATTCAGCAGGATAATTCCACATCACCACAGAACCCTCTCGGTTCGGCTTGAAAACCCCCTGTTTTGATGCGAGCGGGCCATAGGCAATCCACGGGCAATCGAACTTCAGCGCAAACGCAGACATCCGTTCGAACAACTGTTCGGATTGAGCGATATCATCAGTCATCTCGAGGAATAGGTCTAACTCCACCTGCGGGAGTTCCATGATGCCTCCTTCATTGCGTTCTCATCGGTGCAAAGTTTGCTCCAGCCCAGCCTCGCAACATCCGAAGTCAACGGGACTCGAGCCGGAGTTCCTTTCGCCACCTGGAGTACCCTCAAGAGTCGTGCCAGCTTGCGAGCGAAGCTTCTTCTTCAGGTCGTCAATCGACTGGGGGAGGTACCCAGGAGGCGAACCGAACAGCACTGTGTCGGGGAGCGCACAATCCGACAGTCGAGCATTCGATTGACGGAATATGGGCAGGAACGTATTCGCGGCGCGCTTTTGAAATCAGCACCTAAGTCCCGGGCCTGAGAAAGCTGCATGGCAACTGTACTTATTTGATCGAGGCAACGTGATGCACTCACTCCGCTTATCGGATGGAGAAAGAACAAGTTCACAATTCAATCGATACGTCGACCTTCTTTTCCAATCTCCCGAGCTGGGCAGCCGTAGCAAAAGTATTCGACTGGATCGCGGCTGACTTTCTCCAGGCTCGGTAACCTGCTGAATTTGTCCTTCGGATGTTCCCGCTCAGTTGGCACGACTTTTGAACATCACCGTCGTGAGGCGGCAGGAGCTGCCCGCCAAAATTGATGCTGTTATGGGGGAGGTCGAAAATTCTAGTTTTGTCTTTTAACGTCTTTGGGACCGAGCGTGTTGATGCGCCCGCTTGGAAACTATGAAACGTTTCCCCGTCCATGGACGCGGCGCCACTGGTCGCCACGTACTCGCCTTCACTGTCCGCCACTGGAGCCGGCAGCCGGTGCGGCTCGCGATCATCACGGCTGCGATGCTTGCCTCCACGCTGGCTGACGTGCTGATGCCGGTCTATTCAGGTCGTCTCATCGATGCTGTTGCAGGCGGCGCTGCTGTGGCAGCACCAGCCTGGCATTCGGCCCTTGCAGCCTTCTCTGTACCGATTGCGCTTGCGCTCGTTGCCATCGCCATGCGCCACATCGCCGTCATTGGCCTGAACGATCTTTTGCTGAAGATGATGTCCGATGTCGCGAACGAAGCGTTCTATCATGTCCAGCGCTTTTCGACAGACTGGCATGCGAACAGCTTCGCCGGCTCGACAGTGCGCAAGATAACGCGCGGCATGTGGGCGCTCGACCCTCTAAACAGCACAATATTGGTCGCGCTGTTCCCGTCCTTTATCATCTTGGTAGGTTCGACGGCGCTGCTCGGCTGGCACTGGCCGGTCATGGGCGTGATCTTTGCTTGCGGCTCTCTGATCTATCTAGCGTTTTCGATTTCGCTGTCGCTCAGCTATGTCGCGCCGGCGGCGAGCCTTGCCAACCAATGGGACACAAAGCTCGGCGGCGCGCTTGCGGACGCGGTCAGTTGCAACGCTGTGGTCAAAGGCTTCGGCGCCGAGGTTCGCGAAGACCAGCGGCTTGAAAATATCATGACCAAATGGCGGCACCGCGCGCGCCGGAGTTGGGTGCGCGGAACGATCGTCGACTCAACCCAAGGCGTCACTTTGGTTGCGCTCAGGGTGGCGGTGGTCGGATATGCCCTGCTTCTGTGGTCGCATGGACAGGCAACGCCGGGCGAGATAGCCTATGTTCTCACGTCCTTCATCGTCCTGAAGGGCTATCTGCGTGATGCCGGCATGCATGTCCGCACCGTGCAACGCTCGGTTAATGATATGGAAGAACTGGTGGCCATCCACAATCAGCAGCTGGATGTTGCGGATCGTCCAGAGGCCAAGCCGATCCGGATCACGACGGGCCGCATCGATTTCGAGAACGTCCACTTCCGTTACGCCAACCATCCCCTGCCGATCTATAGCCAATGTTCGCTGTCGATTGAGGCTGGCGAAAGGGTTGGGTTGGTTGGACCTTCCGGTTCCGGCAAGTCAACATTCGTGAAGCTCATCCAGAGACTCTACGACCTGAGCGGCGGCCGGATCCTGATAGACGGCCAGGACGTCTCCGAGGTGACCCAAGAGTCGCTCCGTTCGCAGATCGCGATCGTGCAGCAGGAGCCTATCCTGTTTCACAGGTCGCTTGCCGAGAACATCGCCTATGGCCGGCCTGGCGCGAGCCAGGCCGAAATCGAGCAAGCGGCACGGCTGGCCAGTGCGCATGACTTCATCGCGCCCCTGCCGAAGGGCTATGGGACATTGGTCGGCGAAAGAGGTTTGAAGCTCTCCGGCGGCGAGCGCCAGCGCGTGGCGATCGCGCGCGCCTTCCTGGCGAACGCGCCGATCCTTATTCTTGACGAGGCCACATCGAGCCTCGATTCGGAATCCGAGGTGCTCATTCAACAAGCGGTGGATCGGTTGATGGTGGGTCGAACCACACTCGTCATCGCACACCGGCTGTCGACGGTCCGCTCGCTCGATCGGCTGCTCGTCTTCGACCGTGGCCGCATCATGGAGGACGGCGATCATGCCGCGCTGATCGATCTCGATGGTGGCATTTACCGCCGCCTCTTCGAACGGCAGGCGTTGGAACTAGCGATGGGCCTGGCCTGAGCGCCAAGTATCAGGATCGAGTGCCCGACCGCGAGAGCGCCCATTCCCGGTACAAAATGTATCGCCGTCTCACGACATCCCAAATCTAGCCCGGTCGACGTATATTGGGAAGCACATGGAGGTGTCCGCTGAAACCGACTCCCATCCAAAAAAACATAAGGTACCGTCCATCATACTCCTGTTTCGCTTGCATTGCGCAGAACTTAAGCTCGTTAATTTTCGCTTAGAAAATTCTAGAACTATACTGCAAGAGATCCTCCGAAATCCTAGACCTCTTTCATACCGGGCACAACGCAAACGTTTCGCTCAGGTTGCAACCTAAGCTGTCAAACACCTTTTAAGAGAGCGGTGTCCAATGAAGTCCGGCTTGGCAAACCTGCGCAGGTTCTACTGTGGCAGACTGAGCTTCGCCATTCGGCCTCCATCGATCGTCCACACCTGACCGGTGATAAACGAGGATTCTGGCGAAGCCAGCCAGACTACGAGGTTCGCGACCTCCTCCGGCTTCCCCGTTCGCCCAATTGGATGGATATTACCGATCTGCTGGCGAAAGCGCTTGGGGTCCGGCATGCTCTCGATGAAATCCAAGTTCAGGTCGGTGTCGATCCAGCCAGGCGCGACAGCGTTGCAGCGCACACCTTCGGCGCCGTGGTCGATCGCAACCGCGCGGGTGAGACCGTGGAGACCAGCCTTGGAGGCGCAATAGGCCGCGTGTTTCGGGTTGGATCCCAGCCCCTCGATCGATCCGACATTCACGATCGCGCCGCCAGTGGACCGCAGGTGAGGCATCGCCGCCTTTATCAGCACGAATGGGGTGGTCAGATTTATGGCGATCGTCCTCTCCCAATCTGCTAGGCTCATATCTTCGACGAGCGCCTCCTGCATGACCCCGGCGTTGTTTACCAGGACATCGAGCCGTCCCGCCCGTTCGACAACCGCTTTGATAGCATGAGCCGCCTTGGTCGGAGCTGTGAAGTCGACCGAAATGGCCTCGAATTCCCGGTCCTCACCACGTTGAGCGGTGAACACGCGAGCGCCCTCGTCCCTTAGACGTCGCGCAGTCGCAAGACCGATGCCGCTACGCCCGCCCGTCACGAGAGCCACCTTACCTGCAAACCTTTTATCCAACTGCCTTTCCACCCTTCACTTCGACGAGCGACATGCATAGGCAGCGGGACATCGCGTGAGGCACGATGGTCTGGGCGATGCCACCGCCTCTGCGATCTGCCGAGCGGACTAGCTTGCCAAGCTCTGCCCCTATCCGCAGGATCGACGGGGAAGCGGTGAAGACGCTTCCCCGGTTCTGCTACCTCAAACCCAGATGCCATCCCGCTGATCGAGACCCGCGGCTTCCTTCCCCCCGCCGAAGTTCCCCCCGACGACTGGCTTCTGCAGCGGCGGAAGCGGAGTATTACATACTCAGGATCCGGCAAGCCGAGCCTTGCTTGTGTCATTCTAATCGTAAGCACCAGCAACTGCCCTGAGAATGCACAAAAGGTTTCGCTAGGGTTAAAACCAGTTTATGCCTCGCGCAGTCGTGCGCAAGCTGTTCGGACCTGCGACATCGCCTTATTTCGGAACCAGCTGGCGGTTTGGTGAGTACCGGCACACGGGCTCCTTGTCCGGGTGCAGCAGAACTCGTAGGCCTCCGTTGCCTTGCGCCAAGCTCCTGGAGTAATGCGGGCATGGCTGTTCTAAAACATCCCAGGACGTACCCCCGGGCCTCGTAGGCGTATGCGCGGTCTGCAATCAGGTCGATCGTTCGACGACCTTCGAACGATCGCAGCCCGTACGTCTCTATTTCGCGATAAGCCTCTGCTTGACAGCGCCTTGGCGGCAACCTCAGCTTTGAACGCGCTCTGTTGGGGTATGAATGCGGCCCACCGAGAGCGCTGGCTGGCGCTTGCCGAGTAAACTCTGCCATGCAGAATCTCAGTCTCCTGCGACTGGCAGCCAACCAGCTGGGCCGGTATTGATTCGGGCCTGGCCGAGCTCGACGCGGGTGAGATCGTTGAGCGGGCGATCTTGGCCGTGGAGCTGACGCTCGAGGAATTGCCGAACCCGCGCAAGACGACCTGGAGAGCGAGTATGCCAGGCTGGAAGTTAACAGGCTGCCCAGCAATTGAGGGGGACCCGACGGGTGCAACACCTGTTTTTTCTTCCAGGGGGAACTCGGCCCTGCTATGGCCGATCCTACCGCACGTCGCTGATCAGCGACCGGACTTTCGAGAAGCGGCAGTGCGCCTTTCGTCCGGTCAGCCTTTCTCCTGACGCAAACACATGCGGATCGCCGCGGACGGGGAAAGTCGTCCCGCGTCCCGTCCTGCGGCCTGCGCTTTGCTGACGCTCCTACGGCTGTCCCGTTCACCGCCCGAGGCAGGGGCGAATTTCCTCCGTCCTACGCACGACAACCGTCCGCTGTTGCGGACGCGCGCGGGACTGCCGGTTTCCCTGTTGGAGGGCCGACAGTCGCTGGCTCGGAGGTTAACCGGAAACGGGTGCGTCGAGGACCAGCGATCCTGTGCGCCATCCGCTGATCGTATGGCTCCCTGGCGGTTCTTCTTCGCTGCGCTAGCGCTTCAGCAGCTTCAACAATGATGCACGTCGGCTTCATCATCTTCAGCGGCTGGCGCTTGAACCCGGCAACACCACACGGTGGACACAAGCGCCGCTCCGCCAGGTAGCAAGGGAAATCGAACCTATGTAACCGACCACTCAATTAAGCCGACGGCCCGCTGAAGTATCGCCTCCGTCCGAGCGATGTCAGGCGAGCTGGCGGTCACATATCCGATTAAGTCTCGGTGATCGCCTCTCCTTTTGATCGTGGTGTTTGGTTCAAGGTAAAGCTTCACTTTGGCGACGCCAGGTACAGCAGCCGCCCGGCTGACGCCATCGATCCAATCGAGAACGCCGTCCCGTTCAGGAACTAGGAATTGCGCAGCAGCAGTTTCTGAACGGGTTCCGCGCAAATCGCCCTCATCGCCGATCACGAGTTTAATGTGCTCTCGGATAAGATTGATACCGCAAGCTAGCTCAACTAGCTCAACACCGGGCGAGCCCGACATACGCGGATTTACTTCAATGACGACCGGCCCATGTGCCGTCCACCTGAGTTCAACGTTGGTCGGACCCCAGTGAAGGTCGAGAGCCTGTAAACACCTCAGTGAAACATCGGCGATGCGCTCATCCTCTTCATTGGTAAGCAAGGCCGGATAGGCGCATCTATTATATACGAAATGCGGCGAGGGACCGAATTCGAGAGAGGCGATTCCAATGACGTCATCTCCCATCATCTCCACCCAATAATGAAAGCCTTTCACAAATTGTTCCACTAATATTCTTGCTGGGGACTGCCATGTACTCCACCTGCTTGATAGATAAGCAGTATGCTGGATTAGCTCCTCGCTACTGCCGCACAATCGGACCCCCTCGCTGCCGCCGGTGTCCGTGGCTGGTTTTACAATTACAGGAAAGCCGATTTTAGCGGCAGAGCTTACAACCTCGCTCGCATTCGTTGCCAACGCGTAGGCAGGAATTGGAATGTCGGCTTGCCCAAGCAGCTGACGTTGAGTGAATTTATCGCAGCATCGTTCAACCGATTCGGCGTTCGGACCTGGCAGATTGAAATGTCGACAGAGCATGCCGACTGTCGCATATGCAGCTTCCTCCGAGCTCGTAATCCCAGCAATATCATAGGTCGCATGCAGCCGAACACACTCGCAAATCAGCGCATCGAGATTGGATGTGTCCACACAGATTACCTCACTGTCTTCTGCGGCATGATAGTAGTGCCTAAGTGGATCAGCCGCCAGGGTAATCGAGTGCAGGCCAAGACTTCGGGCCGCTTGGACATATAGAGGACCATTGTTCCTTGTACCCTCGATCAGGATAAGCGCTCTTCTTTTCATGTTTGTCGACTCCGAATAGCTTGTCTGGTTTTTTTCCGCGCGTGAGTTCGTCCAACATACCACTGCTCGTGGTTTGCGATTGGTAAATTCTTGTGAAGTAGTTGTATTTATCTGTTGCAGGATGTGACGTCATGACCACCAAAAAGAGTGTCTTGGTTGCCGCAATATAGGCCTATTCTTCTCGCGCAAGTCGGCTGGGGAATGAGAGGCGCGATGATGGGATCCGTTACCGCCGCACCGATCCTGGTGAAGGACCAGAGATCCCATGGCAACGGGTGATGACCGGTGTCTACATCACTCAGCTGGCTGGGGAGCGTCTGGGAGAAGGTACGATGCACGAGCTTCTGCTCGTCGCGCGAACTGTCATTCAAACGAGCTTGGTGAACGGCCTTACACCTAACCTACAGCGGCCTCAAGAACGCACCGCCAAACTGCTGGATAGCTTCATCGATTCGGTTGACGTTCACCGTGCTTTTGACTACGAAACTATGGATCAAGTAGTGCGACGCACAGAAACTTCGATGGGTAGATCATCTTGCTTTGTCACCCCAGGCAGCAGGATGGCCCACCAGAATTAACCAATAGAAAATCTCACCAGCAAGTGTAGCCACCATCCACCAACAATACCGTTCCCGTGATATAGGTTGACGCGTCGCTAGCAAGAAATTGGACGGCAGATGCAATCTCATGAGGTTGGCCGAAGCGGCCCATTGGCGTCCGATCAGACCATGCCCTGACCACTTCTACAGGATACTGGTCGGTCATCTCTGACTGTACGAATCCAGGCGCCACTGCGTTCACCCGAACCCCAGATCTTGCCCATTCGCAAGCAAGGGTTTTGGTTACCATAGTTACCCCCGCCTTGCTCGCATTGTAAGCCGTGACTACGGATTCCTGTCGGGTGACAACATCTCCACATATCGAACTGATATTTACAATCACGCCGGAACCGCGCTCCGCCATGAGAGAGCCGAAGGTGCGACTGCAGTAGAACAGGCCGTCCAAGTTGACTGAAAGGACAGCTCGCCAATCCTCGTCGGTGGTATATTTCGTCGGCGCCGCGCGGGACACCCCGGCATTGTTAATAAGGATGTCAGGGCAAACGGCGATGCCATCGGCGAGATCGCGTACCGCCTGCGAGTCCCTAACATCGAGCTGATAGACTTTAGGCTTGACTGGAAACTGATCTGCCGCCGCGGCCACGCGAACCCGATCCCTTCCAGTGAGAATTATATCGGCGCCAGCTTCTTGTAATGTAAGCGCGACTTGCAATCCGATGCCGCGTGCTCCGCCGGTCACCAAAGCGGTCTTCCCACTCAGACCGAATCTGCCATCGATGAATGATTTACTCATGTATAAGCCCTATCCCTTCTGGAATGTTTCCCGCCTATCGTCTGATGGCCTGCCTTCTTTTTCTAAGCGCGTCTTATCACCTCCTACTGCGACGATAACGGCAGTTGCTGTGTTACTTCCATTCATGCGTTTTTTGGGAACTCAGAGTAACTGTCGTATGGCGCCAACAATGCTGTCCCGTGTTGGAAAAAAGTCCTTCTCAAGAGCCGGACTGAATGGGACATGAATATCTGGAGCACTCAGCCGCAAGATAGGTCGCTTCAAAAGATCGAAGGACTCTTCCGCCATCACCGCTGCGATTTCACTTCCGACGTTGCAGATACGGTGTCCGTTCTCGACAATAATCAGCCGTCCGGTCTTCTCGATTGACATCTTGATTGCCTCATAATCGAGCGGCTTCAATGTACGTGGATCGATCACTTCGACCGAAATGCCTTCCTCGATGAGGTAGTTGGCAGCTTCCATGGTCGGCCTGATAGCACCGGCGATGGCAACGACGGTAACGTGCTCCCCCTCGCGCTTCACGTCCGCTTTGCCAATTGGGATTAAATGGTCCGGATCCGTGGGGACGTCGCCTTTGAGAGGCCAGAGGCGGGTGTCCTCGAAGACGAGCACAGGATCGCCGTCGCGAATGGCGGATTTCATGAGGCCTTTGATATCGGCAGCGCTGGTCGGGCTGATAATCTTAAGGCCCGGCACGTTCATAAAAAGCGGGTAAGGCCGGTCGGCATGCTGTGCCGCTTCGGAGCCCGTCGAGAACATACAGCAGCGAAAGACGATTGGGATGTCTATCTGGCCCCCAGTCATATACCGCAATTTTGAGGCCTGGTTTACAATCTGGTCACAAGCGAGATAGATGAAACTGGCAGTTGAAATGTCTACAATCGGTCGCAAACCATTGATGGCAGCCCCGATGCCAAGTCCCGTAAAACTGCCTTCTGAAATTGGCATGTTCCAAACCCGGTTCTTGCCGAAGCATTCGATAAGCTTGCCGCCGCCATGAACTGAGACGTCCTCTCCCAACAATACAACGCGCTCATCCCGATGCATTTCCTCTAGCTGGGCCTGCACGATTGCCTCAAAATAGGTCATCTGAATATGGGGACCGGGCGTGGCTGCGTCTCTGTGGGTATCGTCTTTCACATCCATTAATCCCTCCAGCCCACCCTTAGCGGGCAATGGTCGACACGAACATATAGTCGGGCAACGTTTCGGGCCGGGGCATGGGGCTAGCCAAAGCAAACTGTACGGCCTGTGTGACGGCTTGGGCCACTTCATGCTCGATGGTTGCTAGAGTCTCTTCATTTACACCCTCTTCGAGCAGCACAGTGCGATATAGCAAAATTGGGTCCCGGTCGCGTTTGTGTGCCTCGACTTCTGCGACCTGTCGATAAGGCTCCCCAGAAACGGCCAAGCCTATATTGTGTTCATCGAACCGATAAGTGTTGGCCACTATGAGAGTGGGTCCCTGCCCCGCGCGTGCTCGCGTGACCGCATATGCCGCAGATTGATAGACGGCACTGACGTCCTGTCCGTCTACTATTTCTCCTGGAATTCCGTAACCTGCCGCTCGTAGGGCAATGTCCGGCTGTCCGTGGCTTGTTGCTACGGAGGTGGTCATTGCATAGCCATTGTTCTCGCAAAGATAAATGACGGGAAGCCTCCACAACGAGGCCATGTTGAGGCTCTCGTGAAAAGTGCCCTGGTTCACTGCTCCGTCGCCGAAAAAGCAAAGGGTAACCTGATCGACGCCGCGCACCTTGGCGCTAAATGCGCATCCTGTGGCAAGAGGAATGCCCCCTCCGACGATTCCCGATTCACTGATAATCCCCACTGAACTGTCCGCAAAATGCATCGAACCGCCACGCCCCTTACAAACGCCGCCCTCCTTACCCATCAGTTCTGCCATAAGCGCCTGCAAATGCGCGCCCTTCGCAATCGGATGGCCATGCGAACGGTGTGTTCCGGTCATGGCGTCATCGTCCCGGAGGGCGAGGCTTGCTCCGACGATAGCGCCTTCCTGACCCACGGTCGTGTGAAACCAACCAGGGATCTGACCACCGTTGAACAGGCGCCTACCTTCTTCTTCGAATCGGCGGATGCGAAGCATCCGTCGAAAAGCCTCTAGCCTACGATCGCCCTTCAACTGCATGACCCAACCCTGCCCGTCAGCAAGGGGCGATCGCCTGCATTCCAACAGCGCGCATCGGCTAAATCCTCGTGCTCGAGCTCCGAAGGTACGTGGCGGGTCTCTTCGGCATTCTCCTGGCGAGGCACGATCTCGGCAGGCACTTTCATCTGGTTCTCTGTCAGCATGGCCTTGTTCCTTCCGGCTCGCACAACCCTGTGCATGCGTCATGCCATTTGACCTGAAGGCTCGCATTACACTGTTCTTCATCGAAGAAAGGCGTCGTGAAAGAACTGCACAGACCTCCTTTGTTCGAAGTTCGCCAACAATGTCGGATCCTGAACTGGCCCCCATTTCGGCCGGACAGTCGGCCTAACGCGGGAGGCTTGGGGATATCCTCAAGCACAGGCTTATGGCTGACGACTGTCGACGGATTGAACTGATCACCGGGGAGGTACGGCGCCGACACTGGACGACGACCGAACAGAAGCTGCAGATTATCGAGGAGAGTTTCCTTCCGGGTGAGACCGTGTCCTCTGTCGCCGCACGATGAGGCGTGGCGCCAAATCTCTTGTATCGTTGGCGCCGTTTATTGAAGGAAGGCGGAACGGCTGCGGTGGGATCGGACGAATCTGTGGTCGGGAGTTCGGAAGTGCGGCGGCTTGAAGAGCGCCTTCGCGACCTCGAGCGGCTTCTCGGCCGCAAGACCATGGAAGTGGAGATCCTCAAAGACGCGCTGGCCAGGTCGGAGTCAAAAAACCGAACTTGCGGCTCTTGTCGCAGCCGAGGGACGGTTCCCGATGAAGGCCGTTGCCGAGACCCTCGGGGCGGCGCGTTCCCATCTCCATGAGTTGCATCGCCTGGTGAAGCCGCGCGGGCCTTATCGCAACCCCGATGACGATGGGCTCTTGGAGCTGGTCGCCGCCTGATCGACGAACGCCCGACCTATGGCGATCGTCGCATCACAGCCCTGACGAACAGGGAACGCGAAAGACGGCGAACCGGCCGTCAATCACAAGCGCGTCTTCCGTGTCATGCGCCAGCGAAACAGGCGCGACAGCACGCGCACGAGTAAAAAGAGCCCGGCCTGCACGAGATCCAGCGTGTGCCGTCGGGCGAGACACCACCACCCGGTACGATACAATCAGGCGGGATGGTAGATGAGAGCTATGCAGCGCCGCGATGAGGCCGATCTCAGCTCCCAAATGCCTGAGATTGGCTTCGCGCGCAGGCGTTTCGGCCGCGTATAAGGTGCCGCCTTGTGAAAGGGATCGCAGCAACCTCAGCCGGCAGCATGAACACTGCGTGATAGAGCACCGGCAGCAGTTCATTCTGGCGTGCGGCAAGCCAGTCCCGGCAGGCCTGACCCTGGCATTTGGGACTGTGCCGGCTGCGACAGGAATTGTAGGCCACGCGGATCGACCGCAGGAGCGGCAGCCGTAGACTGGCCGCCCAGTTCGGCGGTCCGGCAGAGCTCGATCGCGCTCATCACACGCCGCTCGATGCGAGCCTAGATAGCCGTCATGAACCTGTCTATATACTTCGCCATGGCGGCGGAAGATATCCGCCACCTTCAGTCTCGCCGACATGGCGGTACCACTCACCCTGGCGGCACCTCGATGTTCAGCCGGGCTTGTCGTGCGTCGGATGAGGCTGTTCGAGACCTTAGCGTAGCGCGCCGCCGGACAGATTGTTGTGGCCGAGTAGAACCTGGATGGTGCGGATGTCGGTGCGTTCTGAAGATGCGTGGCGAAGCTGTGCCTGAGCGTGTGGACCGTCACCCGCTTAGGCGGCCGCACGCGCCGAACGACAAGCCCAAATAACACCCGCGCGCGGGAAACAGCCAGTCCCGCGGCTTCGCCAAGCCGCCAGTAGACTCGCAGATGCGCAGAAGCTGCGCCGACAGCATCACGGTGCGGTCCTTGTCGCCCTTGCCGTGCTCAACACGGATCACCCCGCGACCGCTGTCGATGTCGCCGACCTTCAGCCCGACAGTCTCCAAGCACTGAGACCTGCTCTTAGGCCGTCGTCAGGGCCGTACGGCACTTCAGGCTCGGCACCGCCTCTAGGAAGGCCACGACTTCGTCGGCGCTCAATACCACCGGCAGCGTGCGTAGCGAGCGAGCATAGACGATCCGCTCCGGACTCTCGGCATGGCCCAGCGTCACGCCGTAGAGGAACCGCAGCGCGCACACCGTCTGGTTCAGCGCAGCCACGAGATTCCGGTCGACATCAAATGAACTTGGAAGGCGCGCACGTCCTCCAGACCGAGCCGGTCCGGCGAACGGCCAAGTAGCGCGAAAACTTCGCCGCGGCATGCACGTGGGGATCGCTGCGTGGCCGGCGGCAGATTACGGATCGTCATATCCTCGATCATGCGCCGGGGAACTGGGGTCAACTTGGCCATTTCTGTAGCTCCTGTTCTCAGATTGCGCTTCAACAGCCGCGATCCTTCAAAACAGAAGCGTTCCTGCAAACCGATCCGCCAAATGCCGCGTTAGCGGCTTCGTTCAATCCTCAAAATGCCCACATCGCCAAAAATCTGCCAAAGTAGCACTAGGCTGCGTCGCGACGGATCGCCTCTGGTGGACTCCGACAGGCAAGTCAGAGAAAGCTCGAAAAATCAACACTGGGGCGTTTCCGTCGGACGCTCAGCTTAGCTACATCCGTGGCAGACTTATTGGACTTGCTCAGCGCGGCGGCAGCACGATCGAAGAACTCTGGAGGAAGGCCCTCTCCGGGTTAGTAGAGTCAAAAAGATTTGTCCCCTGTGACGCAAATGCGAAAAGCAAGCCGACCAGGGGAGTCGTGATCAGTAGGGCGGAAATCGCACAGCATTTCTCTTCCAACAAACGCCCAGCCTCGGCATGTATATCTAGGGAATAGTGCATATTTATCCTCCGAGATAGCGTTCCGTCACGACAGGAGGGACTTCTCATAGTATCGCGCTGCCTCAGGTTTCTTGTCAAGCAGGTCCCGGCTGTGACGTAAGCAGATGAATTGACCGCCCCATGGAGCACCGAACACGCCGAACGATGACGACCGATCCGCGCTCCATACACCGAAGCTCCACATTGTTGTGTCCCCAGCCAAGATCGAGAGCATGCAAACCACTCAGCGAAATGTCTGCTACACGAAAATCGTCGTCACGAAGCGCCAACCCAGTGTGACCTGACACTGACCGGCTATTGCCTGCAATTCGACCAATATCCTTGGCGGAATGGCCACATGCGCCACCCCCAACAGAGACCGTGTGTTCGGAGGCTAACAGCGGACTTGCTGCAAATCTGACGCCACAGCTGCCACTGCCCGACTGCTGGTCAGAGTATCGACAGCACTCGCGGGTCAGGGCGTCGACCATGGACTTGGATGCCTCCACCCCCCTTTCTACGAATGTAGGCGGGCGAGTTGGACCAACGAAAAGCCAACTTCCGCAAAAGTGCTGAGCCAGATGCGCAACAAACAGCTTTTCCGCGGATCTCTCAAGAATTGGACAATTTGAAGAGACTCGGCCGAAATCCCTAGGCCACCAAAGCCTCATCAAACGGGCATCTCGTGAGATTTTCAACTCCGCTCTCGGTCACGAGCACCTGCTCTTCCAGTTTTACGCCTTCCCGCCCACCGACGGCACCGATATAAGCCTCGACGCACAGGGTCATTCCGGGCTCGAGAACATAGTCGAATGCTCCCGGGATGAAGTCTTCAGGATAGAGAATCGCGGGATATTCGTCGCAAAGACCAATGCCATGCATCATGACGCCATATCGCTGCTTGACGAAATCCGCGGGAAGCTTGTGGCTGCGCTGAGTGAGTTCGGTGAAAGAGACGCCCGGCTTTAGCATAGCCATGTTTGCAGCTACGTGCTCGTAGGCTATGTCGTGCAGCCTTCGCTGTGCTTCGGTGGGTCGGCCGTCACCGCAGTGCCAAGTGCGGGAGAAGTCGGCACACATGCCGTACGGGCCCACCATATCGGTGTCGAAGGCGACGAGGTCTCCTGAGACAATGCGACGGGGGCCGGCCTCCTGCATCCAGGGGTTCGTGCGCGGGCCGGAAGTTAAAATGCGCGTTTCGATCCACTCGCCACCACGTGCGATGTTTTCGGCATGAAGAACCGACCAAAGTTCCGTTTCGGCTATGCCGGGCTGCAAACGTTCTCGCATTTTGGCAACGGCAATCTCGCAGGTCGCGAGAGAGCAGCGCATGGCGTTGATCTCGTCGATTCCCTTAATGGCCCTGGCGTGCTCCATGAGCTGCATGCCGTTGCAAACCTCGATGCCAACTGCATCTAGCGCACGAAGGCCGGGGATTTCGATCTTGTCGACGGCAAGACGACGGTTTTTGCCACCAGAGCGGCGCAACAGTTCGTCAATTTGTCCGGCAAAGTCCTTGGCGACTGCTTCTTCTTGGTCGCCGGCAACGAAATAGTAAAAGCCGGCCCCGCCATCCCGGGTTTCGTTGATGAGCGGCAGATAGGTTGACAGGTGGCTGCAACGATGGAAATCCCAGAGAACGACATAGCCGTCGGCCGATACGAACACAGCTCGTGACGGATTGTGCATGATCCATATGTGCATGTTCGAGGAATCTGAAGCGTATCGTATGTTCAGCGGGTCGAAGCAGAGCACGCCCGCATAGTCTCTTTGGCGGAGTTGCAGAACAATCCGATCAAGACGGGTCTTGCGCATACGATCTAGGTTGGGCGTGGTCAGGCCCAAGGCTGCCCACTCCGCAAAGGCGACGTCCGTCGGCCCAATTTCAACCCGATCGTTGTCATCCATGCTCCCATCCGGCTTAAGTGCTTTTGCCACTCGCGTGGGATCAATTTTGTGGTTCACAATCGAAAACGAGGACATGTTAAGGCCGCCCTAGTGGCTCACTCTTACGTGGATCTAAGACCGGATTTCTTGGATGCTAAAGGCGGAAAAAATATTGCTCGATATAAAGTCAATTCATCTGCATTCGTGCTCTGGGGTGCCTGCGACCACAACTGGAACCAGGTAGCCTTCCAGCGCGCCGCAATGGGCAATCTGTCGATCCCAGAGCTTTGCCGGGAGCCCTGTCGTGCTAGTGGTTTACGCCTGACATAAGAGTTCGGCTGAGGATTCCCTTTTGTGAGTGCGCATGCGAGTCTGGTACATGCGCACAGGAATATACCTCACCGTTTCTTCGATTGATCGTCAGCCTCTCTCTGATCAGCGCGCCCATCGCAGTGCGCTGCAGAAGCACGTTTGGCGCGCAGAGATCATTCTGTTGAGCAGCGACGGCGTGGGCACCCTCGAGATCATGCGGCAATCTGGTAAGTTCAAGACTTGCGTGTGGCGCGCCAGTGCAAGCTCTGCAACGATCCGCAGTTCGTCGACAAACTGCGCAACGTCGTCGGCCATGCCACTAGTTGATCCACCGGCTCACGCTATCCTGTTGTCGGTCGACGAGAAGAGCCCAGATCCAGGCGCTCGACCGCACCCAGCCCGGCCTGCCCATGAAGGGTAGGCTCGGCACCACGACCACGACTACAAGTGCAACGGCACGACCACCCTGTTTGCCGCCCTTACCGTGCTCGATGGCACCGTTATCGGCAGGAACATGCAGCGCCATCGTCACCAGGAATTCATCCGCCTCACTCAACGCTGTCGATGCCGAGGTGGCGGCCAGCAGGGCCATCCACGTCGTTCTTGACAACTACGCCGCTCACAAGCACCCCAAGGCGCGTGCCTGCTCGGCCGCCATCAGCGCCTCACCTTCCGCTTCCACCTTAAGCGTCACGAGCACCGCACGGCTGTCCTTGGTTGACAGAGGCAGGGTCAGATGCGGGCCGCTTTGACTCGCTGCGGCATGGTACGAGCGGATGGCGACGACCGCCTTTGCAACGGCGGCGACGCCCGCGCCGTCGAGACGGGAGTTCACCCCCTTTGTGTCCCGGATTAGGACGGCGTCATCTGGGTCTACGGCGCCAATGATGACGACGGGATCTTCACCGATGAAGGCTTCGAGGAGGTCAAACTCCTCCTCGAAGAACATCATCGCGTCTCCCCATCGAAAGCTTGACCCCAGCACTCCGGTGCTCAGGTTCTCTGGCCACCAGATACGCACGTCTGCGGTCTTCACCGGATGCGTACCACGCAGGCTCAAGTTGGCGTTTGGAATTGGCAACGCTTCCGGAGCGAAACGTTATGACGAACTGAACGTCAAGGGACTCTCCATCGCTGACCTAATGAGCGTGGAAAGCTCTACGAGGAGATGCTGGACCTCATGGAAGAATCCGGGGAATTTCCGATTCCTGACCCACGGGGCCACTCCCGTCGTGTATCGCACAACGAAGGTGCAGGCGGCAATGCGCCCAGATGGAACCCCACTATATCTCGATTGCAAGCCAGTTTCGGGCTGAGCGACATCTGTGGCTTTCGTCCCAACAAGAAGCGTTCCAGGACCGCTATTCTAAGCCAGAACGATTCGGCGCTCGCGAAATACGTGTAGAGGAGCGCCGCCACTTCATAGGCGCTTACTACATAGCGGACACGGACACCGGTTGCCCGAGGTTATCGGTCCCTGGATGCCAGATTCAATCATTGAATTTGATGCGCAGCATGATGTTGATGCCCCATTCGTTATTAGCGCGCCGGCGGGAACAGTGGGCGCCTCCGCCTTACCCCCATAAGCCGTACCCTCATAGGGCGCGCGAACCGGGCACTGCTTGTGCGGCACAGCTGAACCATGGACGCCTGCCGAGGGTGCCCACCAACCGCAGTTCCCCAGTTGCGAAGCCCTCGAGGCCACCCCGTTTTTATGTTACGCCGTCGCAATCGCCGGGTTCGGCTGTTCGGCCGGAACACCCCAATTGCTCGCCATGGAATGCCAATGCATTACGCCAGACCCGCGGTCTGTTGCGCTGATGAAAGGCTTCGCGCCTGACAAATTGCCTAAGCCCAGCCAAGATTTTAAACAAATCGGCCCCCAGTTTCCGCGAGGGATGAACGTTCAGCAGGTCAACGATTTGGAGCTTAACGGGAAATGGCATCTAAAGCTGTGCTCCGGGTCCTGCAGGCTCACTGAGGATGGGGGAGCGACGCGGCCACAGATGCGATCTTGAGCGTAACGACACCGGGTGTGGAACTCGCAGCCGGATGGCCGGTACATCACGCTTGGCACTTCGCCCTTGAGCTCAATCCTGTTGAGCACTGCGTCTGGGTCCGGTTCGGGATTGGCCGCAAGCAGCGCTTCGGTATAGGGATGGCTTGGCTGATGGAAAATACTCTGCGTCGTGCCGACTTCAATGAAGCGGCCGAGATACATGATTGCCATGCGGTCAGTTATGTGGCGCACTACATTGAGGTTGTGCGTGATTATCAGGATCGCGATGCCTAGTTCGTCCTGCAGGCGAGTGAGAAGATTTAGCACCTCGCCTTGCACCGAGACATCCAAGCCCGCGGTCGGCTCATCGGCGATGATCAAGTCCGGATTGAGCGCTAGGGCGCGCGCCACGCTGACGCGCCTGGCTTGACCACCGGAGAGTTGATGAGGATAGCGGCCAACAAAATCGGCCGGCAAGCCCACCATCCGCAGGAGGCGCGTCGCTTCAGCTCCTAAATCGCGATCCTTCAGCCCATGGATGCGGAAAGGCTCGGTCAAGATCGATCGCACCGTCAGCCTGGGCGAAAGTGAACCGATCGGATCCTGAAACGTCATCGCCATGCGTCGCAAGTAGGGCTTGCGTTCTACCGCACTGAGGTCCGTGAGTTCCTGCCCATCGAAGCTGATGCTGCCGCTCACCGCCCGCTGCAGGCCAATCATCGTGCGAGCGACGGTGGATTTTCCGGAGCCGCTCTCGCCGACAAGGGCCAGCGTCTCACCCTTGTGAATTTCAAAAGAAACACTGCATACCGCGTCGATGAAAGGCGCATTTGTCCCGGTCGCGAGCGCTTTAAGCGGCCCCATCGTGCGGAAGCGGACGCAGAGGTCCCGAACACTGACAAGGGCACTCATGCCGAAACTAGTCGATTTTCTTCGAGCAGATGGCATCGTGCCGTCTGCCCTGGGCTGATCGGGCGATCGACTGGCTGTTCCTCGAGACAGCGATCATATGCCTGCGGGCATCGCGCGCTGAAGATGCACCCCTTCTTCAAGCCCAGGAGGCTGGGCACCTCGCCGGAAATGGTCGGCAATGTGCGTGTGGTTCGTTTAAGCCGCCCCGGGTCGCACTCAAGCAGGGCGCGGGTGTAGGGATGAGCGGGATTGCGGAATATGCTGCGCACATCGCCTTGTTCGACCACTTCGCCGGCATACATGACGACGACCCGGTCGCACAACTCAGCCACAGCTCCAAGATGATGGGATACGAAGAGGACGGAGCAACCGATCTCCCTTTGGAGATTTTTGAGCAGATGGATGATCTGGACTTCAAGTGTCGCATCGAGCGCAGTCGTCGGCTCGTCGGCGATGAGGAGCACGGGTTTTACAAGCAGCGCCATGGCTATACATATCCGCTGACGCATGCCGCCGGAAAAGTGGTGCGGATAGGCCCCGATCCGGTTTTGCGGATCCGGAATTCCGACCCGGTGTAGCATGTCGATGGCACGAGCACGCTTTTCACTCCGGCTTTTTTGCTGGTGGTGCTGGATGTCGATCATCTGGTTCTCAACGGTGCGCACAGGATTAAGCGCAGTCATTGGATCTTGAAAAACCATGGAAAGTCGATCGCCAAGCAGGCTACGCTGCGACTGAGCCGGCATCTTCAGCAGGTCTCGCCCTTCAAACAGGATCTCGCCACCTGTGACATCGGCATTTTCCGAAAGCAGACCCATCACCGTATACGCAAGCGTCGACTTTCCAGATCCGCTTTCGCCGACAACGCCGACCACCTCTGCGGCTGCGACATTAAGCGACACGTTTCGCAGTGCATGAATGCGCCCCTCTGGTGTCCCGAAATCAAGATGGAGGTGACGTATCTCCAGGAGGGGTGTGGTCGATTGCGATGACCGATCGTGTGGTATCATAGATCTTTCCGCAGCTTTGGATCGAACATGTCGCGTAGCGCCTCACCCAGGAATGTGAAGCCCAGCGTTGCGAGGACGATTGGAATACCACCGCCAACCACAAGCCACGGCGTCTGCTGGATGTAATTATAGCCGTCGTTGAGGATTGCTCCCCAATCGGGCGTGGGTGGACGTACGCCCAAACCAAGGAAGCTGAGACCGGCCTCCACCGCGATTACCGCGGGCACGTCCATGCTCACGAGGATGAGAAGCGGGCCGATAACATTAGGCAGTACGTGCACTGCCAGGATGCGCATCGTGCCAGCGCCCAGAGTGCGTTCTGCGGCGATGTATTCACTGTTGCGTAGCGCCTCTGTCTGGGTCCTCACGACCCGTGCATAAATGGGCATAGAGGTGATTGCGATAACAAAAATCATGCTGGCCAGGCTGGGTCCAAGTAAGCCGATAATCGCCAACGCGAAGATGATGCCCGGAAAGGAGCGGATCGTATCGAATAAAAGAAGGAGCAAATTGTCCAGCCACCTCGGTCCGAAGCCTGCGATCAGACCAAGCACGAGGCCGGCTGCCAGCGAACTGCCTAGCGAGGCGAAGGCGACAAGCAGCGGGACGCGGCCGCCCATCATGACGCGCGAGAATGTGTCGCGGCCCAGTTGATCGGTGCCCAGAAGAAAAAGTAGTGACGGGTCCGCCAAGCGCGGCCCCACCATGATGCGGGTCGGATCATGTGTAATGATGATCGGGGCGAAGATCGCGCTTGCGAAAACGATCGCGACCAGCGCGGCTCCAAGGACGCCAAGACGGTTCTTGCGCAGTTGCCGCACCGTCTTACGGAAGCTGCCGGGTGCTAGCTCTGGGCCAGTTTCGCCGCGGAGCGCTTCAAGGCTCGCCATGCTAAAGTTTCTCGCGGGTTCGAGGATCAAGAGAGGCAGCGATCAGATCGGACGCCGTCGTCGCCAAGACAGTAACAACAGTGGTGACTAGCACGGCCCCTATTACGACTGCATAGTTGCGCGTGTTGACCGCCTGTACAATCAAGGCACCGATACCTGGTCTTGCGAAAACGACCTCGATAAAGACAGCTGACGAAAGCAACCACGCTATGCCCACGCCGAGGATCGTCACTGTCGGCAGGATCGCAAGCGGCAGCGCGTAATGCAAAACAATGCGCCATTCGGAAATGCCGAAGGAACGGGCCATTCGCACATGGTTTTCACCCAGGATCTCCATCATGGATGCCCGTACCAGCCGGGAGATGTATCCAACCCAGCCGATCCCGACGGCGAAGGCTGGCAGAATGAGATGAACAAGGCCGTCCAAAAAACCCTGTCCGGCTCCGACTGCTGGTAACCAATGGAGCGTGACAGCGAAGATCAGGAGTGCGTAGACAGCCATGACGAACGAAGGAATCGCGATCGTGGCGACTGCCATGATCGCGACGATCTGGTCGATGACAGAATTACGCCTCATGGCCGAATAACAACCGAGCGGCACCGCAATCGCCACCGCCCACAAAATCGAGACGAAGATTAGTTCGATAGTATAAGGAAGTTGCTCGAATATTATGTCCGCAACCGGACGTTGGCTCAACACATCAAAACCAAGATTGCCTTGCAGCAGCCCTTCGAAGAAAATGACGATCTGCACGGCAAGCGGCTTATCCAGCCCCATCTCCCGATGAAGGTGCGCTATCATTTCAGGCGTGGCGCGGGGACCTAGCAGAGCAACGGCTGGGTCGCCAGGCACCGCATGGATCATCATGAACACAAGGGTCACCGCGATCACCGTAATGGCGACCGCGAGGAAAACGCGTTTCAGTAGATAGATCCACACAGTTCACGCTCAAGCTTAAGCCGGCTGGAAATCGATATATAATGGGGTTCCATCTGGGCGCATCGCCGCTTTCATTCGCGTCTTCCGATATAGGATTGGATTGGTCTCATTGGTCAGGAACCGAAATGCGCCAGAATCTTCCATCAAGTCCTGCATGTCCTCGTAAACCTTTGCCCGCTCGTTGGGATCGTTAATGGACAGTCCCTTAGCGTTTAGCTCGTCAAAGCGTTGGCTGCGGAAGCGTTGCCAGTTCCATATACCCACTTGATCTTGCACGAACCAAGTCACGTAGTCGTACGGATCCGGCAGTCCGGAGAAGGTCATAATAAAGAGCTGCACGTCCTTCCAGCTGTCTCCCTCAGACTCCACGCCGAGTGACCAGAATGTCCCGGGATCTCGGGCATTAACCACCAGAGAAATTCCGACTTGGGACAATTGTGCCTGCACCGTCTGAGCTATGGCTGAAGTCTGGCTGTCGTTTGTACAGTCGAGGCTCAATGTCAAACCATTTACCCCAGCCTTCTCGAGAAGCTCTTTGGCTTTTGAGAGATCACCTTCCGGCGGAACCAGAGTCTTTGCGCGATGCCCAACGATACCTGGAGGAATAATACCCGTGGCCGCAATTGACTGACCGTCATACGCGGTATCTAAAACCTGTGGTACATTGATCGCCCATTGGATCGCCCTGCGGACATTTATGTCCTTCAGTTTGGGATGATCCATGTTCATGCCGATCCATGTATAACGGGTCGATGCCCTTTCCGCGATCTCCGTGTTGGCGGGCGGATTGCTCTTGAACGCCGCGAGAGAGTCCAAACCGACTACGGTGAAATCGACGTCGCCCGCCTGATAAGCACGTTCCGCTGCCTTAGCGTCCGGAATAGGCAGGATACGGATTTCGTCGAAGCCCGGCTTGGGGCCTGACCAGTCCGGATTTCTCGTGAGAAGTGCGTACTGGTTGGGCTTCCAGTCAGCCAGCACGTAGGGACCTGAGAATGCTGGCGGCTTCACACCGAAATTACCGCCGTCCTTGGTGGCTTTCCTTACCGCAGCCTCAGAAACGATTTGGCCGACGGCATAAGGCAGCGGAACAAGCCAAACAGCCGCAAATGGCGCGTTGAACACGATAACACCACTGTAGTCGTCCTCCACCTCGACGTGATTTAACGAGCCCCATTGGGGCTTGATGGGTGAATTGAGCTTGATGACGCGCTCGAAAGAGAACTTAACATCCTTGGCCGTCAGCTCGCCGTAATCGCCACTAAATTTTATGCCTTTCTTGAGGCGAAATCGGATATGCGTGGGATCAACCTGCTCGATCTTGTCTGCAGCCTCTAACTCCCAGCCCCATTCGGTGCCGGGCTTATATCGCGTGAGCTTTGAATAGATACAGTTTGTTAGGTCTACTTCCGCCGCCTGCCCGAGGAAAGCGGGATCCAGCGTGACCAGGTCTCCACTGGAACGCACCTCGAGCACCTTGCCTTCGGCCGCCCAGATGACTTGAGACAAGGGCATGCCAGCAGAGATTATGCCACCGCTTAGCGCGGCTCCTGCCCTAAGAAAGGTGCGGCGGCTTACACTTTGCATCATGTCCTCCATGGCTGTTCCCCTTGCCGAGCGACTTGCCGAGGCGTCTTGCCGTGGCCGCGGCGCCCGCGTTCCTTGCTCGGGTGTGTTTCTCTTTGGAATATACTATGGGGCAGCCAAGCCGCAGGCGGAAAAGATACCGTCAGGCATAAATTCTGTTTATGTCATGAGCTCTCGGCCTAGTTGCCGACGCAGCACTCTTTCCTTCAGAAGTTGCGGAGATGGCGTGAACCTCACTGCTGGTTGGAACGCGTCAATACCTACTATCTCGTTGTAAAAAGCGACATTTGAACCCCGGCCGAGCGGGACCAGTACCGGTCAGTTTAAGTCCCGAGCGAACTCCTTGACGTCGTCTCGTTCAAGTAAAAGCTTGTCGCCTTCCTTCGCCACGATATGTGTCTCGATGCGCCATACGTCGCGCAGCGCGCGGACAGTGGCCGAGAGCGCAATATGCACGTTCCAGTTACCGCGGGCGTACGACTTTTCCCAGTTGGAGGTTCCGCGCGCCGAGCTCGGATCGTCGGGATGCATGGTAAGTGTGTCACTGTGCTTAGCCGAAATGACCATTCCGGTGTGCGGATGCACCACGGTCCCCGCGTCGCTCGCCATCCGGAAAGTTGTCTCGCCCGTGGCTTGGTTGGTGATTACCTCGCGACAGAAAGGTTTACCAGGCTTAATAGTCTCTGTTGCCATCGGCCGAGCACTCTCTGGCTTCAGAAACGGTACAAGTTTGGAGTCTACGGCATTCGCTTTGCGCACCGGCAAGATAAGCCTGCTGGCCGCACAATGTATTGATAGACTTGCCCTCTCTGGACTAGGAAAGACAATAGGCCAATGGCTGGTGGCGATGGCGAGCCTTATGCGTTGCCCTTTTTCAAAGCGTTGCCCGCAAGACCGCAGCTTCAGGCGTATTGCTTCAGCCTTACCGGGCGTCATTGGCTTCAAATCGAGGTCGTCGTGGCGATGGGTCAAATTCAGAATGCCATAGCTCACACGGGTGGCCGAGCCGTCCTTAAACACGAGCGAAAGCGTGGCCGATAGGATTGCCACTGCTTTGTCGGAAGAGAGGGTTACCTCAAGCTCGGGGAAGCCGAGAAGGTCTACCTCCTCCAGAAGAGGCTCGGTTTCGAATACCAAGGCGTTTCCGGCTTCCATGCGCTGGTCGATGGGCTGGTCCGGCACTGCGCCATACGCGCACCAAACACCGGATGATAGCCCCGAAGTGGACGGTGAACAGATCGTAAGAACAGCATCACTGCCATCTCCTTCGGCAAGAAGTCCCGGTGAGAGCGACAGCCGTCTTTCGACAATGCTCGCCGTCGGCCAGGAAGGCTCAGCGATCCAACGGCCTGGCCGCTCGTCGTAGATGGCGGCGGGGGGCAAAGGATCCTGAATCCACGCGCGCAACATCGGCTCGTCCTCAACGCCGGTGTGGATGGCTTTAAGATGCTGGTCCCACCAGCGCAAGCATTCCTGGAGAAAGCCGATGCGAGGCCCGGGCATGGCGATGTGAGGATACTTATGAGCCCAAGGGCCGATCAGGCCTTTGCGAGGTCCCGGCAGGTTCTCGAGCATGCGCAAGATGGCGTTGGGATAGGCGTCCGCCCAGCCACCCACCGCGTAGACAGGAATCTCGATGTTGGAATAGTCCTCGCAGATAGAACCATGCTTGTAGAAATCGTCCCGACGCTGGTGCGCGAACCAGTCTTGCAGCCAGATCCCGTTGCCGTTGAGCCGCTCTTCCCAAATCTCACGCCAGCGTTCTCCCACAAGAGCTGGATCGGGCGGGGTCATGGCAATCGCCCAAGCCGCTGCCCCCCACATCAAATTTTCGCACATAAGCGCGCCGCCGAAATAGTGACATTCATCCCGGTATCGATCGTCGGTCGAACACAGCGAGATTATCGCCTTGAGGGCTGGCGGACGGCGGGCAGCAACCTGAAGGCTGTTGAACCCGCCCCAGGAGATGCCAATCATACCGACACTGCCTGAGCACCATAATTGCTTCGCCAACCATTCGATCACGGCAAGACAGTCGTCCTGCTCTTGTTTGAGATATTCGCCCCTGCAGACCCCTTCGCTATCACCCGAACCGCGCATGTCCACGCGCACACCTGCATAGCCATGCCCGGCGAAGTATGGATGGGTGAGTTGGTCGCGCTCCACAGTCCCATCCCTCTTTCGATAGGGCAGGTATTCGAGGATGGCGGGGACCGGGTCCGCCTCGGCGTCCTCCGGCAACCAGAGGCGGGCAGCGAGCTTTACCCCGTCCGGCATCGGGATCCAGACATTCTCGATCTCGCGCACTTTGCGGGGGAAGTCGGTAACAACGCGGATGTCATCCATGGTCCAATCCTCATATGCGTTCGCGCTTGCCGAACTGCCCTTGAGGTTCAGCAAGAAGGCGGCGGGTAACCTGCTGGAACAAAAGCGGTGGCAGGGATACCCGTGTTCGTCGAAGGGGGACCGGCGACCAAGTTGCGAGCGCCGTCCTCGTCCTCACCTCGAATAGACGACGAGGCTGAAGAGTCGCAGACTGAAAAGCTCGCGACTGGCATAAAGCCGATTCATATCAAACGTTGCGCTCGCTAGCCTTAGTCCCGAGTGACAGGTTTCGCGCAGACTTAGGTCAACTTGGCTCTCGCATGGAGCGCGTCAAGGCTCGGCCCAACACCCGAGCGGCGGGATGTCATGGTGGCGTGAGACCGGTCGCCTCACCGAGCCTAGTTTGCCATCAACTTCCCATCAGCCTATCTGGGGCACCTCTCAGCCTTTAGTGATAGCCCGACAAATCTCGCAATGGAGATCCGTATTCCGCGGTTGCGCAGGATCGTCACGCATCGTCCGGCTATACGACTTTATTTGACTCCGGCCAGCCAGCGGATGTTCTTCCCGCAACCGCGACCGGCCGGCGGATGCAGGCGGATCAGCGGCGGTTAATGCGCCAAATAGCAGGCCATGGCCCGTTTTCCCCAACGAGATCTCTCTCTAAAACCCGAACGTCCAAGTTATCCTTCACGCCACGATTTTAAGCTCTTAGGTGGCTCCGCACCCGACGCACCTGCACCAACATTCCACTCCCCCAAATCGATACGCTTATATTGATTCTGAAGTGACATCTTACTGACGCGGCAGTTAGTCACTTCCAATGAATTATCCGTCGCTCACATACATGTATAGCCGCCATCAACGGACAGGATGGCTCCCGTGCAATAGCTTGATGCAGGGCTGGCAAGAAACAGCACCGCGGATGCAACTTCATGGGACTCGCCCATTCTTCCCAGCGGAGTCTGCTCTAACCATCGATCATACTGAAATGAGCTTTCATTCCTCGGGGAAATTGTCATCTCTGTTGTAACATATCCTGGAGCTACCGCATTTACTCGCACATTATGCTTTGCCCAGGCACAGGCCAGCGACTTCGTCATCATGTGAATGGCGCCCTTACTGGTAATATAGGCGGTGTTGTTCTGTGGCTGCGTCACTATCATGCCGCACATGGATCCGATGTTCACGATGTTGCCCCAGCGACGGGCGATCATGTGCCGGCCAAAGGCCCTCGCACACCAAAATGCAGCATCCGAATTGACCCGCATCGTTGCCAGCCAGTCCGCGTCGGAAGTGTCGAGGGCCTCGGTTATCCGGGCTATACCGGCATTGTTAATAAGGACGTCGATCGGCTGTTCGGCATTCAGTTCGTCGGCGAGCGCCGTAACCGCATCCGGCTTTGCCACATCGATGCCGCGATGACTTGCCGCGATACCGCATGATGCGAGTTTGGCCGCAGCGGCAGCAGCGCTATTCGCGTCCAAGTCCGCGATGACAATTGACGCGCCCGCTTGGCCGAGAGCGTGAGCGATTTCAAGCCCGATACCGCGCCCCCCTCCGGTTACAATTGCACGCTTGCCGGACAGGTCGAATTTCTTCAGATAATCCATGCTGCCTTTGATCCAAGTTTGTATGTTGGCCTCGCCCCAATAAATTGACCGGGATCATGATCCCGATACGGGTGGCGCCCGTTGTTGCTTTTGCGGGTCTGTGCCACTCTGCCGGCTATCATCACTAAAACGGCCCCGCGACACGGATACGGAATGACATTGTCCAGCACCGTCCGACAGGGATCAACATTCTGCCGCAGAAACAACCCGTATAGGCAGCCTGGCCAATTGGCTTGCAATGATAGGCGCCAGCAATTGTCCTGAGAATGCGCAAAAGGATTCGCTGGCCGTAAACCCAGCTTATGTCCAGCCGCTCATGCGCAAGATCGCGAATACGCTACCTTCGCCGGCCATAACGCAAGCGTCTAGTTGCCAAACTTGGACCTCATGCTCAGGCGACCATGCTCATAGGATTTTCAATATAGCTCTTAAATATCTGCAGCAACTTTGCTCCGAGCACGCCGTCCACACAGCGATGGTCGATGGAAAGGGTAACACTCATCACCGTTGCGATGGCCATTGAACCGCTCTTGACGACTACATGCTGTCTGCCCGCACCGACTGCCAGAATCGTAGCGTGGGGGGGATTGATCACGGCAGCGAACTCTTTGACCCCCATCATGCCCATGTTCGAGATCGATGTCGTGCCGCCTTCATATTCTTCAGGCTTTAGCTTGCGATCTCTCGCGCGTTTGCCGAGGTCCTTCATCTCGGCGGAAATGACTTGAAGTGTTTTCTGTTCAGCCTTGCGTATGATCGGCGTGATCAGACCGCCTGCGATCGAGACAGCTACCCCTATGTCGACGTGCTGGTGTTTAAGAATAGCGCCCTCGGTCCAGGAGACATTCGCGTCCGGAACGTCACGCAGCGCAAGCGCCAAGGCCCTTATCACCATGTCATTGACGGACAACTTGTAGACCGGCAGTCCGTCCGCGGCCCTAGGCGCCGCACCGTTGAGTCGGGAGCGCAGTCCTAGAAGCTGATCGATCTCGCAATCCACTGCGACATAGAAATGCGGAATGGTTTGCTTCGAGGTCAGCAGACGACGTGCAATCGTCCTTCGCATCCCGTCGTTAGGTATGCGTTCATATGATCCGCCCTCAAACAGCTTAAGAACAGCGTCGTCCTTGGCACCTTTGCTTCCAGACGACGCTGCAGGAGCAGGGCCTCCAGGCGCGTCGGACCGTTGTCCAGGGGCTGCGGCAACCGAACCAGCTTCAGTCTTTATGGCAAGAACGGCGACCAGGTCCCTGACTTTTAGACCGTTAGCGCCTTCCGGAACGACAATCCTTTCCAGAGTACCGCCGGCAGCGGCCTTGATCTCACCTGTATCGCTACCGCTTGATACTTGAGCCAAAACATCTCCGGCCTTTATGTCGTCCCCCTCGTTGAACATCCATTTTACAATGGTGGCTGCTCCCATATCGGAAACGAAGGCCGGCATTCTGACGTTGATAGGCATCGGCTCTACTGTGGCTTTTGAGGTATCTAGCGGGCTAGCGGTTTGCGGGTTCGGGCTGCTCTGCTTGGGGTACGAAGCGGAAAAATCTTCGAGCTGAACGGATGTTGGGGCTAAGAAGGCTCAAATGCTCACAGCAACAGTCCTCCGTCGATCGCGATCTCCGCCCCGGTAATGTAGCGGCTCTCGTTCGAGAGCAGGAAGAGAACGAGGTCGGCCACCTCGTCGACCGTCCCGGCCCGCTTGAGCGGAATGAGCGCGTACTGGCGCTCTCTGTCGGACGGATCCTCGGCGAGCAGCATGTCGGTTTCCACCCACCCGGGGTGGATAGAATTGACGCGGATTCCTGCTGGCGCAAGCTCTAGGGCCGCGCATTTTGTCATGCCTCGAAGGGCCCATTTCGTCGCGGAGTAGGCCATACAAGTTCGACTTCCGCGCATCCCGGCGACAGACGAGATGTTTACTATTGCGCCACCGCCGGATGCCTCGATCAGAGGTGAGACTTCCCGCATACCGAGGAAGCAACCCAACTGATTCACACGGAAGTGCTTTTCGAAGAGCGCGACGCTCGAATCCCTCATTGGCACGGGTTCATAAATCGCCGCGTTGTTGACCAGACCATGAAGTCCCGTCCCCTCCCCCTCCAGACAGCGGATCAGGCTTCGCCAGTCTTGCTCGCTAGTGACGTCGAGATGCACGTATGACGCTTTTTCACCAATAGTCGCTGCAAGTTGTTCGCCCTGCTCGTCTAGGAGGTCGCCGATGACAACCCGCCCTCCCTCCGTTGCGATTTGGACGGCTTCCGCCGCACCTTGACCTCGAGCTCCACCAGTAATCAAAACCGTCTTGCCTTCGAAGCGTTTGTCCCGCGTCATGGTAGTCCTACAGCAACGAGCAGTTGACTCCGAATACTAACCAATGGGTATGCAGACGTAAGCAGCCAGGAGTGGCACTTAAATCGCCGGAGGTTCTGAAGTTTAGTCAGATAAGTAACGAACCGTGATTCTTTTCTACTGCCCGGTGTTGATGCGACAGATGACGATTCCGACTTCCGTCGCTGACCCTTCATCAACAAGGATTTCGGCAACCACGCCTGCGGTCTCCGCCTCTATCTCAATGTTAGTTTTTTCCGACTCCACTTCGGCTAGAATCTGACCCGGAACGACCGAGGTGCCGACCGAAACATACCACTTCGTAAGATCAACCTCGACCGTCGATGCACCCATCTTCGGGATACGAACTTCAAACATGAGCATAGCTCCTTACGGCTAAGATCGCGTCTTCCAGTTGCTGCGGCTTCGGCAGAACAGCAGCTTCGAGCGCAAGATTGAACGGCATAGGAACGTCAGCTCGCGTGACACGCTTGATCGGGGCCTTGAGAGATGAAAACGCCAGCTCCCCTATTATTGCGCTCAATTCGGCGGCGAACCCACAAGTACGGTTCGTGTCGTCGTAGATTACGACGCGGCCAGTTTTCTTGACGGACTTCAACAGCCCTTCCCTGTCAAGCGGCAAGAGAGACCGAGGATCCCACACTTCGACGCTGATGTTTTTCTCCTGGGCGAGGCGCTCAGCGACAGCTAGAGCCTCGGGCACTAAATGCCCGATAGCAATGACTGTGACATCGGATCCTTCACGCTTAACGTCACCGCAACCGAAAGGGACGGCATAGATTTCCTCCGGCACCGGACCCTTTTGCGGAAGCGACATGGCTGATGCTATGAAAACGACGGGGTCGTCTTCGCGGATCGCCTGGATCATGAGGCCCTTGGCGTCGTAGGCATTCGAAGGGCAAACAACCTTGAAGCCAGCGTGTAGGAGGTACGGATAGGGATTGTCTGAGTGCTGGCCCGCGTTTCCACCCCGCGATCCAGACACCATAAGCGTGTAAGTGATTGGAAGATTTGCTTGACCTCCTAACATCAATCGCATCTTCGCCGCTTGATTGACTAGCTGGTCGAATGCGACGTAAATCAGTGAGGGAACTTGAAACTGAACGATTGGGCGCAAACCGGCCAAAGCCGCCCCCGTAGCGAAGCCGGTGAACGCTGCCTCGGAAATGGGTGTGTCGAGTACGCGGAGATCGCCGAAAGCGCCATGGAGGCCTTTCGTCTCACCGCGAATTCCACCTCGAATGTCCTCCCCGATAATCATGACACTCTCATCTGCCCCCATGGCCTGATGGTAGGCTTCGTTCATGGCCTGAAGAAATCTCAGCTGTCTCACGGCTCTACTCCCCATGCCGGAGTGTTCGGATACGGCACGGCATACATGCAATCGAGAGCCTCGGCCGGGTTCGGCGGGGGGCTGCTCCTAGCGAACTCGACGCCCCGATCGATCTCAATGTTGACCTCGGCATCGATAGCTTCAATGTCTTCTTGAGCGCACAAGCCACTTTCCATCATACGCGCCGCCCAGATCTTGATAGGGTCCCGCAACTTCCAGCGATCGACTTCCTCTTGAGATCGATAGTTCATCTTCATGTGACGCTCGCCTGTATAATGCCCAAAGTAGCGATAGGTTTGACACTCAATGAACGTTGGGCCTTTGCCGGTCCGAGCGCGTTCCGTAGCAGTGAGAGCAGCGTGATAAACGGCCTCGACGTCCATGCCATCGACGCACACACCAGGCATTCCGTAGGATTGGGCGCGAACGTAAGGGTCTAGGATCGTGACTTCTTTGAGAGGCGTCGAGATCGCGTACTGATTGTTCTCGCAGACGAAAATGACAGGAAGATCCCAAATCGCCGCGAGGTTCATCGCCTCGTGGAGGACCCCTTGGTTGATTGCTCCGTCGCCGAAGAATGAAACAGCAACGCGGTTTTCGCGAGCAGCTTTGAATTTGTGAGCCGCACCACAGGCTATAGGGGCTCCAGCGCCGACGATACCATTCGCCCCAAATATTCCAATCCCGACGTCAGCAATGTGCATGGATCCGCCGCGACCCTTATTGTATCCGCCCGTTCGCGCGAGCAGCTCAGCAAACATTCTGCCAACGTCGCCGCCCTTCGCCAGTGTGTGGCCATGCCCTCGATGGGTACTTGTGACGATGTCTGAAGTCGTGAGTGCGCCGCAAATACCAACCGCAACCGCCTCTTGCCCGCTGTACTCGTGACATACGCCGGCGATCTCGTTGTCATCGACTAGGGTGACGACCCGGTTCTCAAACTGCCTGATACGCGCCATGTCGTAATACAAGCTTCTCGCGAATTGAGCAGGCATAATGTTAGACGTCGACGCCTCTATTTTGTGTTCCAAGTTGATCTACTCCGGTCAAACCCGTTGTCGATGTGGCTACTCGATACCTATCGCCGACCAAGATTGTCGCGGCACGCAAGCCCAGAATAACTCTTTTCGAATAAACCATATTCCGGGCGTCTCGTAGACTGAAAGGATGGCGTCGGGTATAGACCTGATTGATATCAAGCCTCACAATCTTCACCCGAGGTAATCGCTTCTCGCCGTGGACCGGTGGCCGCGCATGAAGTACGAGAACGCGGCCAGCGAACTCAACGTGACGCGTTAAGATCCGCACATGACAGAACCTGAAAGGCAACTGTAGCAGTGCCGCGAACCGGGTTCCTCCCTATGCAGCAGCGGCGTGAACTGACCGCCCAGTTCTGTCCACCCAACTTTTACTGCCCGGATCGGCTGACGCGCCGGCGGTTGGCTTCGCGATAGGCCTGCTTAAAAGGCTTCCAATTGAGAGGCCGTCTCTCTCAAAGGGAGCTGTAGAGAGGATTTAACGTTTTCCAGTGTGTAAGCAAATGCAGTGGGCCTATCGAAGCGCCAATCCTTGTTGGCATACCCTCCAGAGCCCTCTTTAGGTTGTCCGCGGTGATCACCGAGCCTGCGTAAAGCCAGTTGGCCAAGTCAAGCATGGCGTCATATGCATCAGTTCAGTCGCGGTGCCGCAGGCATCCTTGAAAATCCTGATGCGGTAGTCGCGCGAAATCGCGTCTCACACTGTCGTTTCCAAACAAACCTCGCTTAAGCTCCGAACATTATAAGATGGTCCGCATTCAATCGGCGCAGCAAAATCTCCAAATTCGTGTTGTAGAACGCGCTGGGACGCTGCTTTCGTACAAGGCTAGCTTCCGGTTTCAGGTCCACGATGAATCTCGGCAGCCTGCCCGACGCTATGTGATGGGCGTCCGCCGTTCAAAGCCTCGTGACGTAGCGCGTCTACTCCTCTTGGATCATACCAATTCTGTGTATAGACAATAGGCAGCCCCGCTGCACGGCATGCATCGGAGAGCTGTCTTGGCACTCCGCAGCAGCTCTTCTCGATTGTAGATCGACCATGCCCCATCCGCTTCGATGCAGTCATGTAAATCCACCGCAATGACTACAGTGCGCTTGAACTGATCGGGCAACGTCATGTCGAGAACCTTTCCCCTTGTTCATAATTTACCCAAGGACATCTTCAAACAGCCGCGAGTCGTGATAGAAACGCTCCGAGGTCGATCGTGCCGATGCATGGGCGCACCTTCAATTGTCCGTCCAAACGGCTATTTGCCAATGAGGGCACGGAATGCGCAAGCAACCACGCCGCAATCGCGATTTGAATGCCACTTCCTGGTCAGATGGTTCAATTCTCAGGCCTGTTCGAAGAACTCTACTGCAATCAGCCGCTCTTTATTCCAGACGCTAGTGCTTTGACAGGCGAAAGATTGCTGCCCGACATAGACCATCTTCATGACAAGCTTAAAGCCGCTCGTAGGAGCATTCAATTTTTGCGCTGACACGATGCCCGCAGCGAGGGATCGCGAAAGTCCATCCCATACGCGCCTGGAAAGGGGGAGCCTAACGACCGTACGCGGCCGGCCCGGGCAGCATTAGTCCGAACGGCACGAGAGGAATAGCGGAACGACGTCCACAGGTTCTGCAGTCCTAGAGCAGTTCGCATTTAGGTTGACTTATAGCCTGCGCTTTCCATGTAGTTGTTGCATTCGTTTGGGCTGACCTGGGGTGTGGGCGATGGCGTTGTGATCGTTTGGCGGCACGGTCGGATGCAGTGCTTGAGCTTAGCAAACAGCTTCTCGATTGGATTGAGATCTGGACTGTAGGGCGGCAGGAAGAAGAGCCGCGCCCCAGCAGCTCTGACGATATCGCGGACGGCTTGGCCTTTGTGGGAACCGAGATTGTCGAGAATGACGATGTCCCCCGGCTTCAGGGCTTTGATGAGCTCGGTTGCGACATAGGCACGGAGGGCCTGCGCATTGATAGGGCCGTCAATGACCCAAGGCGCCTCCAACCCGATCATGGCGTAGCGCGGCGATGAAGGTCATGGTCTTCCAATGGCCATATGGTGCGTGGGCCATCAGCCGCTTGCCGCGCACACCCCAGCCGCGCAATGGCGCCATGTTTGTCTTGACCCATGGTTCATCCAGGAAGACCAAGCGCGTAGGGTCAATGCGGGTCTGGTAGCGCATCCATTGCGCTCGCCGGCGCATCAGCTTGGGCTTGAACTGCTCGGCCGGCAGAATGGGTTTTTTAAAACTCTTGCCCTCGCGATGCAGGAAGTGACCGACGCTCGCAGGGTGGATGATGAGACCACGTTCAGCCAGTGCCGCCGTCAACTGATGAAGCGTCACGTTGGCATCTCGCTCGACCTAGCCCAGGACGAAAGCACGATGCTCCCATCGATCAGATAGGGCCGGTGACCGCCCATCTTGCCAGGTGCCGCACTGCCAAGGCGACGCTTGCGCGCCGCCCACTTGATCACGCTCGACACCGCCACCCTCAGAGCCGCAGCTACCTCACGGCTCGTCTCGCCCTCTTCAAGTCGGGCCAGTGCTCGCTCCCGAAGATCCATCGAATAAGCCTTCGTCAGTCCCGACCTCCAACGGTCAGAACATCAAATCTGATTTGCTCATCCTTGGGAATCCCGAATCAGATAAAACGCGAACTGCTCTAGTGGTGTGATGGGATCGCAAAAAGCTTTCGCCCGAGGGACTTGGACATAAAGTGGGTTTAAGACTAGCGAAACCTTTTGCGCATTCTCAAGGCTATTGCCCGCGCCTATCATCAGCAAGATACAAATCCGGCACGCCTTCTTAGACGGCGGGGCCACGAGTGTTTTAATGCGGGACGCCGGTCGTTCCGCTATCGCGGGCGAGGCTCTGAATGGACACTGACGTTCCCGCAAACCGACGCCGCGGAGGCCGGTCTTCGGTGGTTGCGGCACGGGAGGCTGAAAGAAGGCCGCGTGTCTCGACTATCAAGTACGGAATTCGACCTGTGGAGGCCGTCAACGCCGAACAGCTTGAGCGCATTCATCAGGCTTCGCTGGCGATCCTACGCGAGATCGGGATCGAATTCAGAGATGAGACAGCGATCAGGCAGTGGAAAGAGGCGGGGGCGGATGTCCGTGAACACCGCGTTCGCCTCGAGGCCGACATGGTCATGGATCTCATCTCCAAGGCCCCTTCCCGTTTTGAAATGACGTCTCGCGATCCGTCACAGCGTTTCGAGATCGCGCCAGATACAATGACTTTCGGCGTCATGCAGGGTGCGCCAAACATCCGCGATCTTCAGGGCGTGCGGCGCGCATCCACGATCGAGGATCTCCGGAACATGAACCGGCTGACCCAGATGCTGCCCGGTTTCCATATCGCGGGCGGGTTCACCTGCGAGCCGACCGACATCGCCGTGCCATGGCGCCATCTGCACATCAATCATTCGAGCCTGGTGGAAACCAACATGCCTTTCTTCGGTCTGACGACCGGAAAGCAACGTGCCGACGACTCGATCGCGATGGGCCAGATCGTGCATGGCAAGGCATTCATGGATCAGAACGCGGTGATGATCGGTCACGTGTCGGGCAACTCGCCGCTTGTCTGGGATTCGACCATGCTGGAAGGGCTTCGCGCCTTCGCCGACGCGAACCAGGTCGTGCTGCTGTCTCCATTCGTGCTCGGCGCCGCCAACACTCCCGCCGACATCCCCGCCACGATCGCCCAGTTGAATGCGGAGGCGCTCGCCGCGCTGGCCTATACTCAGCTTGCCGCGCCAGGCGCCAAGATGATCTACGGTCAATATTCCGTCTCGGTGTCGATGCGCAGCGGCGCCCCCATGTCCGGCATGCCGGAAGTTACTCTGATCAACGCCGTCATCGGACAACTGGCAAGGCGCTATAACGTGCCGTGGCGAACCACTGCGTCTCAATCCTCCGCCAAAACCTTCGATGCCCAGTCCGGTTATGAATCAGCCATCGCCTACATGTCCGGCGCCAGCGCCTGCTCCAACCTTATGATGCATGCCGGCGGCTGGGATGAAGCCGGTCTGGTGTGCTGCATGGCGAAGTTCATCGCCGATGCTGAACAGAACCTGCTCATCGAGAAATACGCGCGGGGCATATCATTCGAATATTTCGAGGATGCGCTCGAAGCCGTCCGCCGCATCGGACCCGGCGGCCACTATCTCGGAGATTCCTTCACGCTCAAGCGCTTCAAGGACGCGTTCATCGCGCCGGAGATCCTCGACTACCTAAGCTACGAGCAGTGGAAGGTCAAAGGTTCCAAGGACATGGCACAGCGCTGCAGGGAGAAGGCGACAGCAATCATCGCGAGCTACGAGCAGCCGCCGATGGACCCTGCCGTCCGCGAGGAACTCGATGCGTTTGTGGCGAAACGCCAGGAGGATATTTCCCCGAGCCTCGCCTAAGTCCAGCCAGGCGCCCATGAATAAATGGACCGGGAACAATAAAATTAGGGAGAAGAAACATGGCGTTTTTCAGAAGCAATGGGGATCGCGTTCCAGCTTCCATCGATAAGATGGCGAGCGAGGTCAAAGCAGGCACGATGGACCGGCGTGAGTTCCTTGCGCTTGCAAGTACATTCGGCGCCTCGGGTGCGATGGCCTATAGCCTGATCGGCGTGGCATTTCCCCAATCGGTGCGCGCCGCTGAACAGAAGAAGGGCGGAATTCTGCGCGTCTCAATGCCCGTCAAGGCGCAGAAAGACCCGCGTACCTATGACTGGGTGGAACTTGCCAACATCTCTCGTTGCTGGCTGGAGCCGCTCGTCCGTTACACACATGAGTTCACGTTCGAACCTGTTCTGCTGGAAAGCTGGGAGATCAATGAGGACGCGACGGAGTATGTCTTCCACGTCCGGAAGAGCGTCACCTGGAACAACGGCGATACATTCGACGCCGATGACGTAATCTTCAACATAACCCGGTGGTGCGAGAAGGGCGTCTCGGGCAACTCGATGGCCGCTCGTGTCGGGGGGCTTATCGATGCCAAGAACGGCAAGGCGAGAGATGGAGCGATCGTCAAGGTCGATGATTATACCGTCAAACTCGAGCTAAGCGACCCCGACATCGCCATAATCGCGAATTTCACCGACTATCCCGGGCTGATCGTCCACCCCAGTTTCGATGCCGGCGGCGCCGACCCAGTCACGAAGCCGATTGGGACGGGTCCATTTGAACTGGTATCCTACTTGGTCGGCAGCAAGGCTGAAGTCAAACGCCGGCAGGATGGCAAGTGGTGGGGCGGCGAGGCGTTGCTCGATGGCGTGCAGTTCGTCGATTATGGGACCGACTTCCAGGCGACGGTGGCTGCTTTCGAGTCCGGGGAGGTCGATCTCAATCTGGAGACTCCGGCTGACTTCATCGACATTCTGGACAAGATGGACCTGGTAAAATCGGAAGTCGCAACGGCAACGACGCTCGTGTGCCGCACCAACACCGCCCACAAACCATATGACGACAAGAAGGTCCGAAACGCGCTGCAGATGGCGGTCGATAACAACGCTGTCCTTCAACTCGGCTATGCAGGGCGGGGAACGGTCGGCGAAAACCATCACGTCAGCCCAATTCATCCGGAATATTATGCTCTGCCCAAAAAGAGCCGGAACGTAGAGGGCGCGAGGAAACTCATTGCTCAATCCGGACATACAGACTTCGAGCATGAGTTGATCTCGATCGACGAGGATTGGCAGAAAAACACCGGGGACGCCATCGCGGCCCAGCTGCGCGAGGCCGGTTTCAAGGTCAAACGTACTGTGCTTCCGGGTTCGACATTCTGGAATGACTGGTCAAAGTACCCATATTCGCTGACCGTCTGGTACATGCGCCCCCTCGGCGTTCAGGTTCTTGCATTGGCCTATCGCACTGGCGAAGCCTGGAATGAGACCGCTTATTCAAACCCCGAGTTTGACGCCAAGCTCAAGAAGGCCTTCTCCGTGAGTGACGCTGCCGAGCGCAAAGAGTTTATGAAGAACATCGAGGACGTGTTGCAGGACTCCGGAGTGATCATCCAGCCGTTCTGGCAAAGCCTCTTCGGTCACATGAACAAAAAGGTCCAGAACTACGTAATTTACCCGACGTTTCAAATGGATCTGCAGAACGTCTGGCTCGCCGCCTGAAGGCTCCAGTCGAGCACGCCGACTGGAGGGCAGGCCTGGTCCGGAGCGTGGTGTCCAGATGGACGTCGTCGGGTGAACAGGACGGTGAAGTCTGGACGATGGCACCATGAAGCAGGGAGAACTGCGCATCTGTCGGTAACGGTGCGACCTGCTCAGGAATAGAAGAGTAGCTCTACCTGCCGTAGGGCCTTGCGGAATCCGGAGCACCTATTGCACACAACTAACTTTAGCGCGACGCCGCGATATTCCCCTGGACCCTGGTGGCGTAGCAAGTTTTCGAGCGAGAAAGCTTCTGGAGAACAGCAACATGGGTAAGTGCGGAATACTAGATCCTTTTGAGTGCGGGGTAATCCCTCTCGCTGATTGGATGACTATCGGGCTGCGCTGGGTTGTTGATCACTACAGGCCGTTCTTTCAATCGGTCAAGGCGCCCTTCGACCTTCTACTGCAGTGGTTCGGCATAGCGCTCCATTCGGTTCCTCCGGTCGTGATGATCATCGTTGCGGGCCTGGCGGCTTGGCAGTTCGGCGGACGGAAGGTCGCCGGGGTTATCGTCGGCGCTCTCATCTTTATGGGTCTCATCGGCGTCTGGCAGGACGCCATGACGACGCTTTCAATTGTGCTGACTTCGCTCGTCGTAGCGGTGATGCTTGGCATTCCGCTCGGTATCTGGGCGGCGCGGAGCGAGCGAGTATTTGTGGTGATGCGTCCGATCCTTGACGGGATGCAGACCATTCCAGCGTTCGTCTACCTGGTTCCCATTGTGATGCTCTTCGGTATCGGCAACGTGCCGGGCGTGATCGTTACGGTAATTTTTGCGGTTGCGCCGCTGATCCGCCTTACGAACCTCGGCATACGGCAGGTACCGGAAGAGGTGATCGAAGCCATGCGCGCCTTCGGCGCTACGGAGCGTCAGCTTCTGTGGAAGGCTCAGCTGCCGCTTGCGCTACCCACCGTCATGGCCGGCATCAACCAGACGCTGATGATGTCGCTATCGATGGTGGTCATCGGTTCGATGATCGCTGTTGGTGGACTGGGCCAGACGGTGCTGCGCGGCATAGGCCGTCTTGATGTGGGTTTGGCGACAGTCGGGGGCCTGGGCATCGTCGCGCTGGCCATCGTGCTGGATCGCTTCACGCATTCGCTGTCGACACAGAAGCGAAGGCCGGGCGAGCTCTGGCATCAAGGTCCGGTGGGACTTTTCAGGGCCGTCACCTTAACAACTAGTCACAGAAGCTGAGCAATTTGCTCACACAGGGAGGAAACGATGAAGATAAAATGTGTGGCGCTGGCCATGGCCGTGATGGCTGGCTATGCGGTGCCGGCAATGGCAGATCAGGTCATGCCGGCCTGGAGCGGAGCGACAGAAGAGCTGTTCCAGACATTTGTCGTGGATGAGGGTCTCAAGGAGCTCGGCTATAACATAGCTGACCTGACCCAGGTTCAAGTTCAGCTGGCGCATACCGCTGTAGCTAACGGCGATCTCACCTTTTATGCGGTGCACTGGGTTCCGCTTCACGACACTTTCTGGAAAGCATCAGGCGGCGATGAAAAGCTGATGAGCGTCGGCACCCTAATCAAGAACAGCCTGCAGGGCTATCTGATCGATAAGAAAACGGCCGACGCCACTGGCATCAAGTATCTTGAGGACCTCAAGGATCCCGAGAAGGCCAAGCTTTTCGACATCGACGGGAATGGAAAGGCAGACCTCTACGGTTGCGAACCGGGGTGGGGCTGCGAACGCGTGATCGAGCATCAGCTCGACGCCTATGGCCTGCGTGATACCGTCGAGGAAAAGCAAGGCGGCTATTTCGCCATCATTCCTGACGCGATCGAACGCATCAAGGCTGGCAAGCCGACACTGTACTACACTTGGACGCCGCTGTGGGTATCTGCCATTCTCCGCCCAGGCAAGGAGGTTGTCTGGCTCAACGTCAAGAACACCTCTCTTCCTGACGCGGAGACCGGCAACACAGTTGTTGAAGGCCTCGGGAATCTTGGCTTCGCCGTGAACGACCAGAAGATCATCGCCAATACGACTTGGCTGAAAGCCAACCCGAAAGCCAAGAAATTCTTTGAGCTCGTGCAGATCCCGATTGCGGACGTCAACGCGGAAAATCAAAAGGTTGCCAATGGTGAAAAGAGCAACGAGCAGATCATGAAACACGCAACCGACTGGATCGCCGCTCACCACGCTGATTGGGAAAAGTGGATCGCTGAAGCCAAGGCCGCCAAGTGAGGCTCTGAGGTTTAAATCGGCCGGCGGCATCCGCCGGCCGATTACGGTCTGAAGATAGGCACAACACACTATCGAGAGTTCCGCACATGACTATACCCGCCATCGTCTGTTCCGGCTTGTGGAAAATTTTCGGGACGCGCAAAGGGAAAGCCCTCGCGGCGGCCCGCGATCGCGGGTTCAGCAAGAGGCAAGTCCTTGAAGAATTCGATTGCGTTCTGGGTGTGGCCGATGTGTCCTTCTCGGTCGAGCCCGGCGAGATCTTTTGCATCATGGGGCTGTCCGGCTCAGGGAAATCGACGCTTGTCCGCCATCTCAATCGGCTGATCGAACCAACCGCAGGCGAGGTTCGGATCGGCGGAAATGCCATCAACAAACTTTCGCCGTCTGAACTCCGGACCCTTCGCTCAGAGACGGTCGGCATGGTCTTCCAGCACATGGCGCTGCTGCCGCACCGCACCGTCTACGACAATGTTTCCCTCAGTCTCGAACTCCGAGGCAAATCACGCAAGGAGTGCCGCCGCGTGGCGGAAGAAAACCTCAAGCTCGTTGACTTGAGCGGTTGGGGCGAGCGTTACCCGGACGAGCTCTCGGGCGGGATGAAGCAGCGGGTGGGGCTTGCCCGTGCCATGGCGGCAGACCCGCAGATCCTGTTACTGGACGAGCCGTTCTCAGCGCTCGACCCGTTGATCCGCCGCCAACTCCAACAGCAGTTCCTAGACCTCGCGAAGGTCGTCCAGAAAACAACGGTGTTTATCACACACGACCTCGACGAAGCCATTCGCCTGGGCGATCGTATTGCGATCATGAAGGATGGTAAGTTCGTTCAAGTGGGAACGCCGGAAGACATCGTAACCGCGCCCAAGGACCGCTATGTCGCTGATTTCGTCTCAGGCATTTCGCTGCTCAATCTCGTCACTGCCAGGAAGATCATGCAGCCGCGGGACAGCATAGCGACGCTTTCTGAAAAGAAATTCCAAGCGCTCCCCCGCGTGCAAACCACTGACAAGCTCTCCGCTGTGATCAGCACCGCTGCGGATGGCGGCGATCTGATCGCAGTCTATGACGGCAGCGAGCCGGCGGGCGTCGTCACCCGGCGCGCCCTGTTTTCAGGAATTCAAGGCGTGATATCGAGCCCCAAGGCCGTGAGTGGTTTGAAATCGGGAAAAATTTGCCAGTACGGGGGCAGCTCTGCCCCCTCAATCCGCCCAACAAGCTCTGGAAGATCAATCGATATGGACACAGCTGCGCTCTCTGCTCACAGCGACGAAGGCAAGAAATGAGCGAACCGACCTTGTCCCGTGCTTAGTAGAAGTGCTCGCGCAGTGCCCCGGCGCCCTGCATGCTGAACAGTCTGAAACTACTTTCGTGAAGGACCCCGCCGTCGCCCTTTCGCGGCGATGACTTACGTTCCGCCCGGGCGATCCACGCGCGGTGGACGCAACGGGCTTTAAATCCGCACGCCCATTTTACCACCGCCGATCTGACACATTTAAATTGGTCCTATTGAAGACTTGCCACCCACCCACGGCTGTGGTCGATCGTAGGGACCGGTACTGAGGACGTCTGCCTACAAGGCCTTGAGCCGCTCCACCGCGGTTAGGGCTGATATCTCTCGGGCCTTGGCCAGCATCACTACTTTCAAGGTCTCCCAACAAGAGACGGCATTGGGGATACGGACACCTAGACGCTTGACGTATAATTGCTCGCGTTACGTATCGAAGCTGCATCCCTTGCGAAGACGCGTTGCGCAGCTATCCACTCATTCCTATAGGTGTTTGTAACTCAGGCCCGCACTTTTTCAGCCTTCGGATCGTACATCGGCTTCAACGATGCTTCCGCCGCGAAGCGTTCGCCGGCGATTTCGATCTCGTAGGATGAAGCCAGCACATCGGCCTCGCTCTCGCCCCGGCATGGCACATAACCCAGCCCTACCGCGCCGCCGAGGTGATGGCCGTAATTGCCTGATGTGATCGGACCGACGATCTTGCCGTCGCGCAGGATCGCCTCGTTATGGAAGAGCAGGGGCTCTGGATCCTTAAGCCGGAACTGGACGAGCCGGCGTGACAGGCCGGCTTCCTTTTTGCGCAGCACGGCATCGCGGCCGATGAAGTCGCCCTTGGCGGTCTTCACCGCGAAGCCGAGGCCGGCCTCCAGCACATTGTCCTCGTCGGTGATGTCGTGGCCGAAATGCCGGAAAGCCTTTTCGATGCGGCAGGAATCCAGCGTGTGCAGGCCGCAGAGTTTCAGGCCGACATCGGCACCGGCCTCGTCGATCGCTTCGAAAACGTGTGCTGCCTGGTCGGTCGAGACATAGAGTTCCCAGCCGAGCTCGCCGACATAGGTGACGCGGTGGGCGCGGGCCAGGCCCATGCCGATCTCGATCTCCTGGAATGTGCCGAACGGATTTTTCTCATTGGAGAAATCGTTCGGGCTGACCTTCTGGATCAGCTTTCGCGCATCCGGACCCATGAGACAGAGCACGCTTTCGGCCGCCGTTACGTCGGTGACGACAACGAACTGCCCGCCGACATGGCGGCGCAGCCAGGCGAGGTCACGCTGCAGCGTGGCGCCTGGGACGACGAGGAAGAACGCCGTCTCCGACAGGCGCGAGACCGTCAGGTCGCTCTCGATGCCGCCGCGTTGGTTGAGCATCTGGGTGTAGACGATCTTGCCCGGCGCGACGTCCATGTCGTTGGCGCAGAGCTTCTGGAGGAAGGCACAGGCGTCGCGGCCTTCGACACGGATCTTGCCGAACGAGGTCATGTCGAACAGGCCGACCTTGTTTCGGACCGCGAGGTGTTCCTCGCGCTGGTTGTCGAACCAGTTCTGCCGCTTCCAGGAATAGCGGTATTCGCGCTCCTGGCCCTCGCGTGCGAACCAGTTGGCGCGCTCCCAGCCGGCGACTTCGCCGAACACCGCGCCGCGCGCCTTCAGATGCTCATGCAGGGGCGAGCGGCGGACATTCCTCGAGGTCGCCATCTGCCGATAGGGGAAATGGTCGGCATAGAGCAGGCCGAGCGTCTCGGAGACGCGCTCCTTGAGATAGCGTCGGTTCTTCTGGAATGGCTGGGCGCGGCGGATGTCGACCTCCCACAGGTCGAAGGGCGCTTCGCCGTCATTGATCCACTGCGCCAGCGCCATGCCGGCGCCGCCGGAGGAGACGATGCCGATCGAATTGTAGCCGGTCGCCATCCAGTAGCCGGACAGCTCCGGCGCCTCACCGAGATAGTAGCGGTCATCGGGCGTAAAACTCTCCGGACCGTTGAAGAAGGTGTGGATGCCGGCGGTCGCCAGCATCGGCATGCGGTTGACGCCCATTTCGAGGATCGGCTCGAAATGCTCCATGTCCTCAGGCAGTTGGTCGAAGCAGAAATCCTCGCTTATGCCGTCCATGCCCCACGGCTTGGCCACCGGCTCGAAGGCGCCCAGCATCATCTTGCCGGCGTCTTCCTTGTAGTAGGCGCACTCGTCCGGCACCCGCAGCACCGGCAGACGGGTGAGGCCGGGGATCGGCTCGGTGACGAGATAAAAATGCTCGCAGGCGTGTAGCGGGATGGTGACGCCGTTCTGCGCTCCCAGTTCGCGCGCCCACATGCCGGCGCAATTGACGACGATGTCGGCCTCGATCGTGCCTTGCTCTTCGCCTTGCGCCCAGGACACGCCGGTGACGCGGCCGGCCCTGGTATGGACCTTGGTGACCTTTACGTTCTCGACGATGGTGGCGCCGCGCTGGCGCGCGCCCTTGGCCAGCGCCATGGCGATGTTTGCGGGGTCGCACTGGCCGTCGAGCGGCAGATGCACGGCGCCGACGACGTCCGAGACATTCAGATGCGGATACATCTGCTTGACTTCATTGGGAGAAATCTCGCGGACATCGACATCGAAGGCACGCGCCAGCGATGCTTGCCTGTAGATCTCGTGCTTGCGCTCCTCGGTCAGCGCCACGGTGATCGAACCGACCTGGCGCATGCCGGTGCCGACCTCGGTCTCGGCTTCCAGCTTGACGTAGAGGTCGGCGGAATATTTCGCCAGCCGGGTCATGTTCTGCGAGCCGCGCAACTGGCCGATCAGGCCGGCGGCATGCCATGTCGTGCCTGACGTCAGCTGCTTGCGCTCCAGAAGCACGATGTCGGTCCAGCCGAGTTTGGCCAGGTGATAGGCGACGGAGCAGCCGGAAACGCCGCCACCGATGATGACCGCTCTTGCTTTGGCGGGAATGGCTTTGGCGGTCATGCGGCCTCGCGGCGGTAGCTGGAAGCGAAACGGCGCAGCCGGAGCGCTGCTTCTTGCAGCATAGGTTCGGGCTGGCAGAGGCTGATGCGGATATGGCCTTCTGGCACGGGGGTGAAGTGGCGCCCTGCGTCACATTCACCTGTCGCCTGCAACGACGATAGTGCGCCTTGATGGGCATTTTCTAAGCCGACCACCCGCTGCCTATTCATGGAGCGACATCCACAAGTTGATGCCCCCTCCGCAGAACGATGCGCAGGGTTTGTCACATCGAAATTGGGCCGCTCTACCACCGAGTTCCCACCTACCTCCGATGCAGAGTTGCCTGGGCATGCTTGTCCTCCGTTAGCGCGACGTTCATTGTTGGTCAGATTAGGCGTCTCTGACCCAACCCATGCGATAAACTCGACCCGTTTGACTGCCCTCTGCGCTCTTGACGTAGCCGAGCGCCACCTCGCTCGCCGGCACCGCCGCGGTGCCAGGAAAGAAGTCGCCGTAGAGCTGAACCGACTCCTGTACGAGAGTCGGACTGACCAGATTGATCCGCAGCCCCCGCCCAAGCTCGATTGCCGCGCTGCGTACAAAACCGTCTAACGCGCCATTGACCAGGGCGGACGAGCTTCCCTGCCGGATGGGATCTTCGTTGGTTAGACCCGAGGTCAAGGTAAATGATCCGTGGTCGCGGATACGCTTGAGACCCTTCGCTACGAGATTGACCTGCCCCATCAACTTACTGCGCAGCCCGATTTCGAACTGTTCATTCGTGAATTGGTTCAGCGGGGCGTAGTGCACGGCCCCTGCTGTGCAGATCAACGCGTCAAATGCACCGATCTTGTCGAATAATTGGTCGATAGAGTTCGGCTCGGCGATGTCGACGTTGAATAAGCCGCTAGTTCGCCCGACTCCTATAATGTTGTGCCGCTTGCCAAGTTCGGCCGCTACGGCCGACCCGACAATCCCAGTCGAACCAACCAGGACAATTCGCATAGGGACTCCCCTGGATATCCTGACGGCTAGGAGGCGACCTCAAACAGCGGGGCAAGTGCGGCGCGAAGCGCCATGTCCTGGTCCGCCGAGAGTTTTGCCAATGGCTTGCGGACATTCCCGGTTCCGAGGCCGCGCAGTTGCGCGGCTCTCAGAACAGAAGGCGTATATGGTGCCCGCCAGATAAAAAGCAACGAGGGCAGCATCCGCTGCCAAAGTGCCAGAGCCCTCTCCAAATCCTTCGCTGCCACAAGGTTGTACAATTCGACAGCCTCAAGAGGCATGTAGTTTGCTGCGCCCCAGATAACACCGCGCGCGCCTGCCATCAGCGCATAGAGGGTTGTTGTATCGCAACCATTTAGCACCTTGCCTCCCGTCTGCAGATACTCCTGATGCACGGTGAAGTCGCCGGCACTATCTTTGATGTAATTGAAATGCTTGAGACCGCTCAGTCGATCAAAAAGGCGTGGCGAAACCGCGATCCCGGTAGCCTGCGGGATGTTGTAGCCCACAATATCCACGCCAACCGCCGCGTCGATTTCCCTGTAGAAATTGAAAATTCCATCCTCGTCTGACGGACCTTCGAGATACGGCGGCAAAATCATCAGCGCGTCCGCGCCGACCGATTCAGCTTGCTGTGACCGCCGTATGACTTCGTCCATATTCAGGGCCGAGGTCTGGCAGACAACGTTGCAGCGTCCTGCGATGCGCTTCGCCCCGAGCTCGTAGAGCCGATTGCATTCGGACTCGGTCAGGTAAGGGTGCTGGCCTGTACCTGCCCCAAGAACCAAGCCGTGAACTCCCGCCGATACGTATTTTTCGATCAACTCTTCGAAGAGGCCGTAATCGATCGCACCGGTAGGTTCGAACGGTGTCTGCATTGCAAGATTGATGCCCTTCAGGTCCGCCATTGCCGTTCCTCTTATTGCTAGACTTCCGCGCCTGCCTGCCTGAAACGAAGAGCGGTCACGAACCGGACGCCCATTGATGTGACAAGTCTCGGATAAGTCCTGCTCGGAGCGGCCCGCGTCTTCAGGATATCGATCACAGCCGAAGATTGCCCCGTGGCCAGTTCGGCGACAGCCTTGCCAAAGGCAGCCCCTCGAGCGACGCCGGTTCCATTACAGAAGGCGGCACCATAGACGTCGTGCGCCAACTCGCCGAAGACCATGCCGCCATTTTGCGCGAGCGTAAGCAGACCACCCCAGCTGGCCTCAAAGCCGATTGACGAAAGCCCGGGCCATCGGCGGTCAAATGCTACCTGCTGCTGGGTCCGCGCCCTAAGGACATCTTGTTTGGTTGTTTTGAAATTAGTCGCATACGAGTAAACGTTTCTAAGGAAAAGACGGTTGTCTATAGTACGTCGCACCGTCGTCCCAAAGCTATCGGCCGGAATAAGCCCATATGTTCGCTTGTTGCCCACGTTGGAAAGCTCGCTCTCAGTGAGCTGTCTGGTCATGCTCGCGAACGTGTAGAGTGGTATGGCTCGGTTTTCGAAGAAGCCAAATCTCGTCAGATAACCCGATGCGCAGATGATGACCTTCGAAGCCCTGATTGTTCCAGCAGGCGTCTCGCAGATGTGCTTCGGCGCACCGAACTGGACCGCCACAATGGCGGTGTTTTCATGGATGGTAACGTTCTCGGGGAGGCTGTTTACGGCGTTCTTGAGATACTTCGCAGGCTGGACCAGAATCGTGCCAGGGTGATGCAAAGCTTTGACGTAGTGCTTACTGCCGGTGATCGACTGAATTTCAGGGGCTTCAACCCAGCTGTACTTCTGTCCAAGCTTATCGAGCGCCTCCGAAAAGCGGTGTAGATCGGCAACGCCGTGAGACGTGGCCGCGCTGTGGTATTTCCCCTGCGGGTCCCAATCACAGTCTACCCCATGCTCCTCGACGGCGGTTCGAATGTAGGCGATGCCCTCAAGGTTGACGTACAGCTCTTCCTTGTTTCCCCTAATGTCTTCAACGAAGTCGCGTTTTCGGGGATTGTGCGCGAGATCGATGACGAAGCCCATGCACCGCCCCGATGCATTGTCCCCGATACGTCCGGCGTCGACGAGGATTACCGAAGACTGGGGGTTGAGTTCGGCAAATCGGCGGGCCGCGTGAAGCCCCATCCAGCCGCCGCCAATGACCAGGCAATCGCATGTGACATCGCCTTGCTGCGGCACTAAGGGTAGCTCCGGTCCCGACGTGCGGTACCACCCTGAGACTGTTGGCTCCGGATGCGGTGCTTGGACGACAATACGCTCTCTTGTCTTTGTTTGATTCAAAGAGTTCACTGCCAACTCGCTCGGTGAAGGCGGCCGGTGGGTAGTGCACCGCTCGCTCTGGCTTGTTCCTGTTTCGAATAAACGATGTGTCGTTCGTCTCGTAGACGGAAAATATGCGGTCTGATATAGACCTGCTTCATGTCCAAGCTTCGCAATCTTGTCCCATCGACGCATTCGCTTTTCGTCTTCGAAGCGGCGGCCCGAACGCTGAGTTTCAAGAACGCGGCCAGCGAACTCAACGTGACGCAGCCAAGTATCTCGCATTCGATCAAAATGTTCGAAAAGCATTGCGGGACGGCACTCTTTGTCCGAGACAATCGGGGAGTGCAGCTGACCGAGCCCGGCAGGCAGCTCTACGATGAGGTGCGCAACAGCTTCCGCCGTCTGGAACAGCGGCTTGAGACCATCACTGATCGCGGAACGAAGTACATAACTTTCGCAGCTTCGACATCTCTGGCGGCACATTGGCTCGCGCCTCAACTCTATCATTTCCAGGAAGAGCATCCGGACGTCAGGATCAAGGTGGTCGCCACCGACCGCGATGTCGAGCCAGATCATGAGATCGACGTGACGGTTTGGGTGCGGCCCCGGAATTTTGAAAGGGCCAACAGCTGGTTCGTTTGCGACGAGATCATCTTTCCCGTCTGCTCACCGGCATATCTTCTGTCGCACCCCGCTCCCCAAGCCGTCGAAGATCTGATCCACCATCAACTGATTCATTCGTCCGATGCTTTTCGCAAGCGCCTGGATTGGCCCGAATGGGTCGAGTTGGCAGGCGGCGATGCCAGCGACATCAAGCCCAATATCGTGTTCAATGACTACCAGCTAACGCTTCAAGCGGCTCTGGCTGGTGAAGGAATAGCATTGGGGTGGTCCCTTACCGCCCAGCAGTTGCTCGACAACCGCCTCCTGGTCAAGCCATTGCCAACCCAAATCCAGACCGACAGGGCCTTCTTTCTGTTGGCCAGCGAGGATGCCAGCAAGAACAAGAGATGCAAGATTTTGGTTGACTGGTTTCTCGTCCAGTCTGAAGAACTCCGCCCGTGACCTGAATTGCCCCTCACCCTATCCGCCTCTGGATATAAACTGGATTTAAGACAAGCGAAAGCTTTTGCGCATTCTCAGGACAATTGCCGGCGCCTATCATCAGCGCGAGATTAAGCTAGGGTCCGCCCCTATTGGACGGCCGGGCCACTGATGTTTGACGCGGGATGCGGGTCATTCCGCTGAGGGTGACGCGATGATGGACACTGATATTCCCGCAATCCGGCGCCGCACAGGCCAGTCTTCCGGTTCCCAGATTCACCTGCGGGAATAGTGGCTGGCAGCCTGAAAATCAACTCCCAAGGCTTCGAACCGGAAGCCTGATCGGTGCCCCATCGAGATGGGGCGCCGACCTCCTTTGAATTGAGCATCAGGTGAACCAACATGGCTGACGAAGAGATCATCCTTTCCGAGCTGTCCGACGAGGAACTCGTGCAGCAGATGCACGACGACCTTTATGACGGGCTGAAGGAAGAAATTGAGGAAGGCACGGCCATCCTGCTGGAGCGCGGATGGGCGCCCTACAAGGTGCTCACCGAGGCGCTGGTCGAAGGCATGCGCATCGTCGGCGAGGATTTTCGCGACGGTATCCTGTTTGTTCCGGAAGTGCTGCTGTCGGCCAATGCGATGAAGGCCGGCATGTTCATCCTGCGCCCGCTGCTTATCGCCACCGGCGCGCCAAAGCAGGGCAAGATGGTGATCGGCACCGTCAAGGGCGACATCCACGACATTGGCAAGAACCTCGTCGGCATGATGATGGAAGGCGCCGGCTTCGACGTCATCGACCTCGGCATCAACAATGCGGTCGAGAAGTATATGGCGGCGATTGAAGAGCATAAACCTGATATTGTCGGCATGTCGGCGCTGCTGACCACCACCATGCCCTACATGAAGGTCGTCATCGACACGATGAAGGAAAAGGGCATTCGCGACGACTATGTCGTGCTGGTCGGCGGTGCGCCGCTGAACGAGGAATTCGGCAAGGCCGTCGGCGCCGATGCCTATTGCCGCGACGCGGCGGTGGCTGTCGAGACCGCCAAGGACTTCATGAAGCGCAAGCATAACACCCGTAGTTGAATGGCTGCGGTGCCAACCCTGAAGGCGCCGGTGTCGTTTGCGGCCGCTCGATGTTGATCACCATCAACCAGGATGTATGACCTTATGAATGCGCCATTTTCAACAGGAGATCATTCGCGGATCGTGGGATGGAACCCCAGCCGGCAGGTGATCGACACGCAGGACGTATACCGACTGGTTATCCTGGCACTTCCCGGATTTTCGCTACTCAGCCTTTCGTCATTTGTAGATCCCCTTCGCATCGCGAATTCTGTGTCCGGTCGATCATTCTTCGAGTGGACGATTGCAAGCCTGGATGGCCAGCCGGTTGAATGCGCCAGCGGGTTCGTCCTGTCGGTCGGCAGCGACTTCGCTAGCACCGGCGAATGCGTTCCGGCTGGCAAAGGTACGAACATGGTCATTGTCTGTGCAGGCGAACGGGTCGAAAGGCAGACGTCTGCTGCTCTCAGCAAGATTCTTCGGCTTTGCAAGCGGCATGGTGTTCCAATCACAGCGTTGGGTACGGCGACATGGCTGTTGGCGGACAGCGGGTTGCTGGACGGCACCGCGTGCACAATCCATTGGGACAAGAGAGCCGCTTTCTCTGAAAAATTTGGCCGGCTTCAGGTCACTGACCGGCTATTCGTTCGTGATAGTCACCTCCTCACTTGCGCAGGAGAATTTGCGTCGTTCGACCTCGTTATGGAGCTGATCAGCGAACGCCTCGGCAGAGACATTGCGTTGACCGTCTGCCGACATACGACTGCCGGGTATTGGCGCCCTGCCTCTGATAGACAATGGACCATGAATGGCGGCGAAGCCGGCATCTGCAAGCCGGTCGCCGAAGTGATTCGCATTATGGAGGAGCATATTGAGGACCCGCTGCCCTTACGCGACATCGCAAGATGTGTCGGCCGCTCACAGCGTCAGATTGAACGGCTCTTCCAGCGATCGGTTTCGTTGTCTCCCATGCGCTTTTACCTGCATTTGAGACTTAGCCGCGCGAAGCGTCTCATTGCACAAACAGAGTTGCCGATTATTGAGATCGCGGTCGCCTGTGGTTTCGTGTCGGCCTCACATTTTTCGAAGTGCTTCCGCGAAGCCTTCGGCGCCAACCCCAGTACCTGTCGCGGCTGACCCATACTCGGTGACGCCCCCTTACGAGCCCCGCAAAACCCACGTGCCATCAATTGGCAAGCACCTCGGCAGCCTGGCTTTCGCGCTCAACGCGATCGGGCCGATGCTCCGATGGGAGCCGAGGCGTCGAAGAGCACCGTGCCTGACGTCGACCGAAGAAGCCATCGTCGTCTGCCGCTGGATGACGTCCTGGGCTGTCCGAGAGGACACCATCCAAAGCCCAGCTTAGCGCCTCATCACTGACTCCAGCGCCAGGGCAATCCTGACCTGCCCCAAAACGGCGATAGTCCCAGCGGACGCCTCCTTCGGCCGCAAATCTTCGACCGCATCTGCATTGCCAATGGCAATCGAGCACCGGGCTGATCAACCCGTACCAGCTCATTCCGGACCCACCACATAGCAGGCCACTGGAATTGATAGAGCTGACAACGTAGGAGGCGCGCGGGATTTTCATGAGTTCGCGGGCAGTGCTGTACGCTGGGTCGCAAGTTCACAACCCGACACTTTGTCGGCTTTGTTGTTTGCGGACAGGCTTCGTTGGAGCAATGTTGTGTTGTTGTGCCTCAGCCTGATAGCAGAATTCATCAAAATTGCTTTTCTTCGGGCTTTTGGCCAATTGGCACGAGCTTTGATTCTCACATTTGAGAGTTGGCATCAGGAGCCGAATAGCCGCTTCCGATTATGCCTATCAGAGGAGTTGCCATGAATACCGTCGATCAGCAGACGACACTGGAACAAGTCGCACGACAGCGCATCAGGGACGCCCTCGTACTCGAGGGCGACGCCGATCGCCTAACCCAATTCTATCGGGGATGGGCTGGGGCCTACGATGTGGATGTTGGCTCCGAGGGGTACTACGGCCCGATGATCGTGGCGGAACTAGCGGGCACCGTGCAGGCAGCCTATTTGAGCAGCGAGCGAACTGCCATCACAATCCTGGATGCTGGCTGCGGAACAGGCCTTGTCGGCGTGCAACTGGAACGCCTCGGCTTCGGGCTGATCGATGGGTTCGATCTTTCCAAAGAGATGGCCGAAAAGGCGCGGCAAACCCGAGTCTACCGTCATGTCCAAGACTGTGTCGACCTTAACGGAGTACTCTCTGAGTACGCCGACGCGGGCTATGATATCACGGTTTGCTGCGGTGTCTTTACACTTGGGCACGTTAGACCAGACGGGCTGCGCGAGCTGGCTCGCGTCACGCGCCCGAAAGGATTCATCATCACAAGCATCCGCAAGAGCTACGCCGAGGCCGCATTCTTCGAGGACGAAGCGCGGCGTCTGCAGGATGAGGGCGTTCTTTTACTGGCGCAGTGTCTAAGCAACGGCAGATACGTGGCCGAGGAGCGTGCGGACTATTGGGTCTTTCAAGTGCCCGAGAAGGTCAGCGCGGCAGAGCGACAGGGGTTGTGATCATGCTCTGCCTCGGGAGCGAAACCCTGTTGTGGATGACCTAAAGACGAGTAGGGGTATTTCCAGCACGGTGGCGCGTTTCAGTACTACTTCGCGTCACGATAAATCCAAATGGCCGGCAGCTATGCGTCGGCTTCAATCGGCAAAACAAAGGTGTACTAATGTCCAAAGGTTTAGTAGCCAGACTAGACGATAAGCTGCGCGCAAAACGCGAAAGCTTTGACAAAATACCGGTGGTCGACATCGGACCGCTCCTCAACGGTACGAACAAACAGGTGGTGGCCAGGGAGATACGGTGGGCGCTTTCCAATACTGGATTCATGTATGTGAAGAACCACGGAGTCCCGCAGGATTTCATACAATCGGTGTTTGATGTGAGCCGCAGGTTTTTTAATTTGCCATTGTCGCAGAAGTCGTCACTGCATATTGGCAATTCCGATTCGGCCTTTCGCGGTTACATTGAGCTGTTCGGCGAGAACACCGATCCGGGCAAGACCAAAGACCTCAAGGAGTGCTTCGACTTCGGACCTGAACGTTCGACCTTAGAAGGTCCCTTTTTTGGTCCTAACCAGTGGCCCTCAGGTTGGCCCGAGTTTCGGGAGCTGACATACAGATACCATCAAGAGATGGTGGGCCTATCGAAAAAACTTTTGCAGGGAATTGCGCTCAGTCTGGACCTGGCGGAAAGCTATTTCGAGGACCTCATGCGGAACCCGATCAGCATTCAGCGGCTGCTTCACTACCCGCCGCAGAGTGGTTATATCAGCGAAGACATGATCGGAATCGGCGCCCACACCGACTACGGCAATTTGACCATCCTTGCACAGGACGACGTCGGCGGTCTTCAGGTCATGAACCGAGACGGCGATTGGGTACAAGGCACGCCGATCCACGGTACTTTCATAATCAACGTCGGGGACCTGCTTCAGCGGCTCACCAACGGTGTCTATCTGGCCAACCTACATCGCGTAGTGAATAGCTCAGGGCGTGAGCGATACTCAATCCCCTTCTTTATCGATGCTGATTTCGATGCGATCATTGAGCCATTGGCCTCATGTGTCACTGACAGCAACCCTCTGCGCTACCGGCCGGTGACTTGCGGCGAACACAAACTCGGGCGTTTCGCAGCAAGTTATGCTCATTTGGCCAAAGCATGAGAGAGCGGGCCGCCGCCTACTCGCGTGACAATACACTGCGGGGTCGAAGCGGCCCAGTCGAACTCAGAAAACGCCATAGGTGGGACAGTATTGTCACGCATTAGTCCCTTGACCGCGCCTTTGAAACTCAATGTGCGCGGCATCTGGCGGCAACAGGGGTTTTGCAGCCACTTCCTGCGGTATGCTAACGCTTTCGAGACCTGGACCCCCGGCTGGCGTGTCACGCGCACCATCCGCAGCAGGATAAACTGCTCGCTTGCAGACGCGTTGTCACCACTTCGCCTGCTGGTCTGTCGGATTCGCTACACACGCGTGATAGGCAATCTCTTCGTTAGCCTCAGTCAAATAGCCGAGAGAAATCAAAATCCTCGGCTGCCGGGCGGGTGAATCGGCACGATTTTTGAGTGTTTCCTGGGAGAGACAGTAGGCGCCGCTGACTGGGACCTAAGGCGCAAAACATGGACAAGCCCCCAACTTCGTAAATTACTTGGAACCATCGGGATTTTAGGAGGACGTTCCGAAAACAGCGAAATTCCAAGCGACCTCTGGCGAAAAGTACTCATCCCTCAATCGAGCAGGCGAAAGAAACAGTATGTCTGATACTCACATAAACCAAGATCTGTCTATTTTGACGGATGACGTCGCGTGCGCAAAGCAGCTCAATGCCCGCAACGTAAAAATCCTCAGCACGGGAGGAGAAAGGGGGCGCGGGGTATTCGCTGCTCGCGACTTCCTGCCGGGGGAAATTGTCGTCATCGGGCTAATTGACCGTATGGAAACGGTTCGAACGACAAACTCCTTTCAACTGGACTGGAATGTCCATGCTCTCTTTCATAAGCCGGCTGTCATTGTGAATCATTGTTGTGATCCAAACTTAGCGATTGTGCCCAATCGCTTCGGGGCCTACGACTTCGTCGCCATTCAGCATATCTCTTCTGGCGCCGAAGTGACGTGGAACTACGCTACATCGGAATTCGAGTGCATTGGGGTATCGGTATGTCTTTGTTCGTCTAGAAATTGCCGAGGCTCAGCCGGAGGCTTCTCCACATTGCCTCGCGATCATCCTCTGCTCGTATCGGGTTTTTACGCACCGTACCTCAAGAAAACCCAAGGCACCTTCCAAGAGAGAGATAGGGTTGCTTAGCCCCAGGGAACGCAACATGCGTCGGATGACCTGCTCGTTGGCAGTGCCGCCCTGACAGTGTTGCGCGCCGCGGTGAGCGTGCGCGGCCTCTGGCCAGTAGCGGACTTCAGATGAACTGCCTTGAACCAACGTGTGCGCACAATCTGTGCAATCCCCTGCGCGTCACCTGTCAATGCCACTCGTCCCCAAAAGTGCCGAAGTAAAATTCCCCAGTTTCGCCGCTCAGGCTGTCCCGGTGGGGGTGTCCATTTTTCGGTGGCCGGCCGCGCGGTCGCGATGGTGAATTTAATGTCGGCAATGTGATGGAGGCTTTTGATCGCAAGTGTTCTGGCATGAGCTCGGCGTGCTGGCGGAGCCGATAACTCGATCCTTCGATCTGGACGACGACCGCATGGTGAAGCAGGCGATCGAGAAGTGCGGTTGCGACGAGGGTCGCCGAAGACCTCGCCCCATTCGGCGAAGCCGCGATTTGAGGTAACAATCATTGCGCCCTTCTCGTAGCGGGCGTTTGCGAGTTGGAAGAACAGATTGCCGCCACCGTGGACGACGGGCAGGTAACCGAAGCGTCGACGCTCGTGCGTGAGGTCGCGCAGCCGACCACGCAGCTGTGTCTCTGGCGGTCGGCCAGACTGGTATCAATCATCTTGCGATCGGCGCCGACGAAGGACAGGCCCGACGCTCCGATAGGCCCATGACGGCCTGCAGATGCGCTACGGATTCGCGCTTGGCGGCGGGTCCTAACTTTTTTCGACAGAAGCTCGCGCACTGCCGAGGCTTCGAGCGTCGGCGAGCAGCTTCTTTAGCTTGGCGTTCTCGTCTTCCAAGGCCTCAGGCGCTTGGCGTCGGAGACGTCCATCCCGCCATACTTGGCCTTCCAGCTATACAGCGTCGCCTCGGAGATCCCGTGCTTGCGGGCAAGATCGCCAGCCTTCGCACCCTCTTCATGCTCGCGCATAACCGCGATGATCTGCTCTTCCGTAAATCGCTTTGTCTTCATCAGTCCGTAATCAAGGACCCTGACTCTAGTCTCAGATGGAGGAAATTCTCAGTGGCAGGTCTGTATTCAGGTGCTGCTGCCCCATCGCAGTCTGGCGCGAGGACTCTAAACGCCCAGACCGACAGCAACTGACAAAATGGCGGATTCGAAACAAACACCTGACAAAAATGTCCGCATCATTACACATGGATGTTTTCAAAGGTAAATTAATGCCGTCAGCGGGCGTTCAGTGCGCTGGCACGGCCTTTGCTGGTTGAAATGCGGCAAAACTGATTGACGGCTGACTGCATCGAAGCCCGCCTGACGATAGAGGCCTCCTTTCAGTCGACTCGGTGCACCGTCTCTCAGGGAACAGCTTGCCATAAAGCCGCGCAGCTTTGGGATGGCGTTGGAGAGCAATATGGTTTTGCAGATGGGGTCGCCGGCTCCTTCGATCAATGTGGAGACTTGGGTGCGCGGCGAGCCCATCGCACATTTCCAGCCCGGCAAAGTATACGTCGTCGAATTTTGGGCAACTGGGAGTGAACCATGTGCGGCGGCGATGCACCATCTGATGCAGATGCAGGAAAGGTTCAAGCACAGTGGGCTCGAGGTCATCGTGGTCGCGGCTCATGAAGGCGCGCTATCGACGGTTGAGGCGCGGGTCAAGCTGGACGCGTGGTTGACCGAAAAGTGCTCGAACCTGAATTTTCCGATCGCGTTCGACCATACGGGCCAAATGAAAAAGCGTTGGATGGAAGCAAGCTTTTCTGGCGAATTTCCGATCTTGTTTGTAATCGATGCAGACGGTCGTATCGCCTATATCGGTCACGCTACTCGACTTAACGAGGTCTTGGCGAGAGTGCTCAACGGCCGCTGGCGCACCAGCGACGCATCGAAAGTCGACTCGAAGCGGATCGCCGAGCGCGAACAAGCGTTGACCAAGTCAATTAATAGGAGATTTTGGGCCGCAGTGAGAAAAGAGGACTGGGAGACGGCACTCTCAGCAGTCGAAGAGGGCAGCGCCTTGATGCCCGACGACATCAACTTCCGCTTGGCTCAGGCGCATGTATTGCTTCACAGAATGCAAGACATGCCGGCCGGGTTGCCTGTCATACGCCAATTGGCTCGCGACGCGATCGAAAGGAACTCCGAGCATTGGCTGCTGGCAACATTAGACCAACTTTTCGGTCCGGCGCACGACCACTCGCACTTTCCGTCTCATGAGCGCTTCGCGCTCGGCAAAGAGTTGGCCGAGCATATCCTGGCACGCAATCCACTCCAAGGCGACGGCCACAAGTTCCGGACTTATCCGGCGGTGGCTCGATACTATCACGAGAGCGGCAACCAAGATCGTGCGATTGAGCTAATCGAGTTCGCACTGAAATCGCTGGACAGTGCGGACCCTATGCTGGACGAGCTGAAACAACACCTTCTACCGAACTTGCTGCAGGCCTTAGCCAACTACAAGGGTGAGGAGGTTTATTACGGCGCCCTCTGTGCGGCTCCGCAAAGCAATGTCCTGAAGGCACGATCGCAGGGCGGGCCGAGGAGAAAGCATAAAAGGGTTTGATAGCAAGAAGGGCTTACGGGCCAATTCGTTCAGGCATATGGGTCCATCGCAGCTGAATTGGCATCAATATACAGGGTGTTACTAAACATGTTCTGAGGATGCCTTTGAAACCCATGAAATCATGGTGGTATGGGACAAAGCCCGGGCACCTAACGAAGAAAGAAGCGTCAGCGCAGATGCTCGCATTTCAGTTCAAATCGACTAAGAGCAACGAATCGCGGCGCCGGACCGGGCTCGTGCGTCGCGCACGGCCATCAGGTTGGGCCTTCGGAGTCAGAGACGCCTATTCATCTTGCGGCCGCTTAATGGTCGCATCGCCGACGGGGTGGAGTAGGCCTTGACCACGCGGGAGAAGGTGTCCGGATTAAACCGGCCTGCGCGTGCGTCTCGCGTCGGCATGCTTGTAACGGTGAATGGCGAAAGGGCAGCCGAATGAAGCGTTTTATGGGGAAGGTCGCCTTAGTGACCGGGGCTAGCCGCGGCATTGGGGCGGCAATCGCCGACAGACTTGCCAGCGACGGGGCCAGAGTATTTGCGGTTCAGCTCGAGGCGACCGGTCATAGAGAAGGGATAGTCGCGGACCTTTGCGACCCCGGCGTTCCGAACATGGTAATTGACCATGTCGTTCGACAGGCTGGCCGCCTCGATATCCTGGTCAACAACGCTGGGTGCATGGTTGAAGCAAGGGTAGATGATACCGGGCTTGACGAGTGGCGACGCACAATGGCGCTGAATCTTGATGCTCCTTTCCTGCTGATCCGTCGCGCCATGCCTCATCTTCGCAGAAGCCGTGGCTCAATCGTCAATGTTGGCTCGATAGAGGGATTGGCCTCTAACCCAGGGCACGCGGCATATTGTGCCTCGAAGGCTGGGCTGCATGGCCTTACACGCGCCGTAGCGGTGGACGGCGGGCAAGACGGGGTGCGCTGCAATGGCGTAGCGCCTGGTTGGATCGATACGGATCTCAATGTCGATTTCGTCGCCGCTTTGCCCGAGAAGGCACTGGAACGGCTTGGTACCATTCATCCGTTGGGCCGAACAGGCCGCGTTGAGGAAGTTGCCGCCATGGTCGCATGGATTGCCTCCGACGAAGCTGCATTCGTCACCGGCCAGATTTTTGTCGTAGACGGTGGCCGAACTGCCAAGTTAAGTCTTCCGTGACGGTTAGTCGTATTTCGAACTGGGGCGGGCCGCTGGAACGCCATCCTCCCGCTGGCACCTGCCTTGTCGCTATCAGCCGCGACGTCGAGAACCGGGTCCGTCTGATGGTAAAGGAATATGGCGCCCAGTTCCGCCGCTCGGCAACGTCAGAGAATGATTGCCTACGGACATCTGCTGGGGCCAATCTCCGAGGCGGCGGTGCATTTAGGGTGAAATTTGCCGTGAACAGGAGAAGGCTCGATGGCAAATCTGGTCCTTCTACGTGGAGACGAGCGCCCCCGCCGCGGCGTGTTCGAGCGAGAGAGCATGCAATGTTCGCATGCCTTGGCGATGTGTTGTTTAGCGGCGCTGAGCTTGCTGCCATGCCTTCACCGCTAGGGCTGAACCAGGCGCGGATGTCCATGTGGGACCCAGCTCTCCTGGACCAGGAGGCATCTCATGCCGGTCTTGGCGGCGACCGCAGCGACCATGCGCGTATGGTTGGACTGCACGCCACCGGTTGTGACGAGCGTATCGGGCATCTGGCGCGATCGCGTCGGGCGGCGTCGTCATGAGCCAGGCGGTGCTGATCGCTGTCGGCATCGATTGGGACGGCCGGCGCCAGATCTTGGCCGTCGAGATGGCTAATCGCGAAAGCCGCTCGGCCTGGAGGGATTTCCTCGTCGCGCTGAAGGCGCGCGGGCTCAGGGGCGTCGAACTGGTCGTGTCCGACGATCATGCCAGCCTGGTGGCGGCGATCGGCGGGGTGATCCCCGAAGCCCGCCTGGCAGCGCTGCTACGTGCCTCAGGAACGCGCTCGATCACCTGCCGAGAAATCGTGGCGATGATTGCCTGCAGGAGTTGCGCTGGCTCTACGACCGCGCGATCTCGCCGAGGCCAAGGCCGATCTCGCCGCATGGCTTGCCAAATGGTCGGGCCGCTATCCGCGACTGACGAGCTGGGGAGAGGAGACCATCGAATGCACGCTGACCTTCTTTTGCCTGCCGCGCCAGCACCACAAGCACCTGAAGTCCACCAACATGCTGGAACGCCTCAACGAGGAAATCCGCCGGCGCACCTATGTCGTGCGCATCTTCCCGAACGCCGAAAGCTGCCTGCGCCTGGTCAGGGCGCTGGCCGTCGAAACCAACGAAAACTGGATGGAGGCCAACCGCTACATCAACATGGATGACCTGCGCGAGCACAAGA
>NZ_RZSG01000019.1:0-25889 GCF_003997725.1 Mesorhizobium sp. M4A.F.Ca.ET.050.02.1.1 | reverse complement strand
ACGCAAAGGTCATGAAGGCGATCGAGCTCTACGGCACCAGGGTGGCGCCGATCGTCCGCAGGGAGACCGCGAAGATCGCGCCCGCCGAGCCCGTCGCCTGATCGGGTCGCGTGACCTGATCCCATCCGGGCCAAGGGGTCATTGCCGGCTAACGGAACCTTGCAGCTACGCGGGCGTTTTCGCAGGGAAGCCGCGTGTCGCGGTGTGCCCGAGGAAAGCGATGAAGGCCGAACCGACCGCTTCGGGTAGCGCCGGTGCCGCAGGGAGTCCGGACCCGCGCGAGGCCGCGCGAGCGGACACGCATTTGATGCGGTCCCTGCTCATCGGCATCTTCATTCTGATGACCGTCTATGCGCTCTATTTCGGGCGCGCCTTCTTCATGCCGGTGATCCTCGCCTTCCTGCTGGCGCTGACGCTCACGCCGATCGTGCGCTTCCTGCGCCAGCGCGGCGTGCCCGATGCGCTGTCTGCAACGCTGCTTGTGCTCATGTCGGTGATTTTCGTCGCCGGCGCCGGCTATCTGCTCAGCGGCCCGGTCATTGACCTCATCAACAAGGCCCCCTCGATCGGCCTGCAGCTGACCGAGCGCCTGGCACAGCTCAGGCAGCCGTTCGAAAAGATCATGCAGATCTCGCATCAGCTGGAAGGGTTGACCGAGACCTCGCAGGAGCCCGACGTCCAGAAGGTCGTGCTGGCGCAATCCGGCATGTTGTCTTCCGCCGCCGGCAACATCCTGTCGGCGGGCACCGGCATCACCATCGTCTTCGTGCTGTCGCTGTTCCTGCTCGCCTCGGGCACGATGTTCTACGAGAAGATCATCCAGTCGTTCGCCAGCCTCAGCGAGAAGAAGCGGGCCTTGCGGGTCGTCTACGACGTCGAGCGCGAGATCTCGCATTACCTGCTTACCGTTACCATCATCAATGCCGGCCTCGGCACGGTAATTGGCCTGGGCCTGTGGGGGCTCGGCATGCCCAACCCAATGGTCTGGGGCGCGGCCGCCGCCTTGCTCAACTTCCTGCCCTATGTCGGGGCGCTGATGACGATCCTGCTGGTCACGGTGATCGCGCTGATCAGCTTCGACTCGATCTCCTATGCGCTGCTGGCGCCGGCCTTCGTGCTTCTGTGCGACCTGGTAGAGGGCCAGTTCGTGACACCGATGGTGGTCGGCAGACGCCTGGAGATCAACGCGGTGGCGGTCTTCATCGCCATTGCCTTCTGGTCGTGGCTGTGGGGCTTCGTCGGCGCGCTGATGGCGGTACCGCTGCTGGTCGTCATCAAGGTCTTCTGCGACCACTTCGAAGGGCTGAGCCATGTCGGCAATTTCCTGGCGGCACAGCACAGCGTCGTCGTCGAGGAGGATACGGCCGAGGAGAACGGCAAGGTCCGGACCTGACCCAGCCCGGCAATTGTTGGCCGCGCTGTTTGTCGGACCCGGAGCGAGTGCCTATATCGAGCCGGTCAAGCCGGACCTCCTTCATGACCAACGCCTCCTTCGACCTGGATGCCTATTTCGCCCGTATCGGCTATCGCGGTCCGACCGAGGTGTCGCTGGCGACGCTGAAAGCGCTGCACCGGCAGCATCCGCAGGCGATCCCGTTCGAGAACCTCGATCCGTTTCTCGGGCATCCGGTCAAGCTCGATCCCGCCTCGCTGCAGGACAAGGTGTTGGCGCGCGGCCGCGGCGGCTATTGCTATGAGCACAATCTGATCCTCTTGCATGCGCTGACGGCGCTCGGCTTCGAGGTGAGCGGCCTTGCCGCGCGGGTCCTGTGGGGCCAGACCGACGACGCCGTTACCGCGCGCAGCCACATGCTGCTGCGTGTCGAGCTCGACGGCCGCACCCATCTTGCCGATGTCGGCTTCGGCGGGCTGACGCTGACGGCGCCGCTGCTGCTCGAAGCCGGACCCGAGCAGCAGACCCCGCATGAAACCTTCCGCCTCGTGGAGACGGACGATCACTTCCGCCTGCAGGTGGAACTCGGCGGCGCCTGGCGCAACGTCTACCGCTTCGACATGCAGCGCAGCTACGAGGTCGACTATGCGGTCAGCAGCCACTTCCTGTCGACGCATCCGAGCTCGCATTTCCTGTCCTCGGTGATCGCGGCGCGCGCCCTGCCCGACCGGCGCTACGCGCTGCGCAACAACCGGCTGTCGACGCATCATGTCGGCGGCCGCACCGAGCAGCGGGAGATCGCGACGGCGGCCGAACTTGCCGACGTGCTGGAAAACCAGATCGACATCGTCATCCCGGACCGGCCTGCCTTCGAGGCCAGGCTGCGGGAAAAGAGCATCGTGGAGCGCTGAGAAATGACAGCCCTTTCCGTCCTTGACCTGTCGCCGATCGCCGAAGGCAGCGATGCCTCGCGCTCGCTGGCGAACTCGCTCGACCTCGCCCGCCATGCCGAACGCCTCGGCTACAGGCGTTACTGGCTGGCCGAGCATCACAACATGCCGGGCATAGCCAGTGCCGCGACTTCGGTGGTCATCGCCCATGTCGCCGGGGGCACAAAAACGATCCGCGTCGGCGCCGGCGGCATCATGCTGCCCAACCATGCGCCGCTGGTCATCGCCGAGCAGTTCGGCACGCTGGCGGCGTTGTTTCCCGGCCGCATCGACCTCGGGCTAGGCCGCGCGCCGGGCACCGACATGATGACCGCCAGGGCGCTGCGCCGCAATCTCGAGGCCAGCGATAATTTCCCGCAGGACGTCGTCGAGCTGATGGGCTATTTCCAGCCGGCCGAGGAGGGTCAACGCATCCGCGCCGTGCCCGGCGAAGGCCAAAAGGTGCCGGTCTGGATCCTCGGCTCCAGCCTGTACGGCGCGCAACTCGCCGCCCTGCTCGGCCTTCCTTACGCCTTCGCCTCGCATTTCGCGCCGGCCGAGCTAGACCATGCACTTGAGGTCTACCGCTCGCGCTTCCAGCCGTCGGCCGAACTCGACAGGCCGTATGTCATGCTTGGCCTCAACGTCTTCGCCGCGCCGACCGACGCCGAGGCACGGCATTTGTTCACTTCGCTGCAGCAGGCCTTCGTCAATCTGCGCACCGGCCGGCCCGGCCGGTTGCCGCCGCCGGTCGAGGGCTACGAGCAGACGCTGGACCCGATGGCGAAGACCATGCTGGGCCAGGCGCTGTCCTGCGCCGTCGTCGGGTCGCCGGAGACGGTGAGGCTCGGCATCGATGCCTTCGTACGCCGCACTGGCGCCGACGAGCTGATGGTGACGGCGCAGATCTTCGACCATGCGGCCAGGGTGCGCTCGTTCGAGATCCTTGCCTACGTCCACAAGTCGCTGTCGCGGGCGGCCTGAGGCCATTCACTGGTTTTGCCGCTTTTGCAGGGCAGCGGCTTTTGCTATGGGCGGACCACGCTTTCCCGGCAGCGAGCACGCCTGTGACCAACGACCTCGACGCGCGAACGCGCTTTGCCATCGACCTTGCGCGCCGCGCCGGCGAGCTCGGCCTGAAATATTTCCGCGACCTCGAAAACCTGACCGTCGAGAGCAAGGGCCATCAGGACCTGGTCTCGGACGGCGACCGCGAAGTCGAGCTGTTCATCCGCGCCGCCATTGCCGACGCCTATCCGCGGGACGGCATCGTCGGCGAGGAACATGCGCCGGTCGTCGGAACGACCGGCTTTGTCTGGGTGATCGACCCGATCGACGGCACCGCCAATTTCGTGCGCGGGATTCCGGCCTGGTGCGTGGTGATCGCCTGCGCCCGCGAGGGCGGGACCGTCGTCGGCGTGATCCACGAGCCCTCGACCGGCGAGACCTTCCACTGCCATCGTGATGGCGGCGCCTTCGTCAACGGCCGGCCGATCAAGGCGAGCGATGCCGCGAGCCTCACCGAAGGATCGGTGGGAACCGGCCTGTCCAACCGGGCCGATACCGGGCATGTCGCCGTGCTCATCCGCCAGATCATGGCTGAAGGCGGCGTCTTCTACCGCAACGCGTCGGGCGCGCTGATGCTGGCTTATGCCGCGTCCGGCCGGCTGCTCGGCTATATCGAGGAACACATGAACGCCTGGGATTGCCTGGCCGGCATGCTGCTTGTCGAGGAAGCCGGAGGCACGGTGCTGAAGCCCGATCCGAAAACCGTCATCAGCCAGGGAACGCTGGTGATCGCCGGCGGAACGGCGATTTTCCCGAAGCTGCGGGCGCTTTCCCAGCAGGCGTTCGGGCTCTGATTGTGGCGGCTGCGACGTTTTTGCCCGCGGCGGATTGTGCAAGTCCGTCCGTGTCCGGCGGCAAATCGGCTGCGATATGCGCGATTTAGGCATTTTTCCCGTCATCTGGCGGGATCGTGGACGCCTTGCGCAGAATGCTTGCGCCCCGTGCAGCCTGTTCTTATATACGCGCCAAGCCGTTCGGCGCCGGAACGCCGGTTGCCGGAACGGGATTTCTTGTGAACAGGGGCTTTCGTTGGAACGCCTGATCAGGGTCCTGAGAGCCTGCTTAGCGGAGAGACTAGAACAATGGCAAAAGTAATCGGTATCGACCTCGGAACCACCAACTCCTGTATTGCCATCATGGACGGCAAGGAGCCCAAGGTTATCGAGAATGCGGAGGGCGCGCGCACGACCCCTTCGATCGTCGCCATCTCGAGCGACGGCGAACGCCTCGTCGGCCAGCCGGCCAAGCGCCAGGCGGTCACCAATCCTGAGAACACCATCTTCGCGGTGAAGCGCCTGATCGGCCGCCGCTATGACGATCCGGTGACGGAGAAGGACAAGAAGCTTGTCCCCTACAAGATCGTCAAGGGCGACAATGGCGATGCCTGGGTCGAGGCCGGCGGCAAGAAGCAGTCGCCCAGCCAGATCTCGGCCATGATCCTGCAGAAGATGAAGGAAACGGCGGAAGCCTATCTCGGCGAGAAGGTCGAGAAGGCGGTCATCACCGTTCCGGCCTATTTCAACGACGCCCAGCGCCAGGCGACCAAGGACGCCGGCAAGATCGCCGGCCTCGAAGTGCTGCGCATCATCAACGAGCCGACGGCCGCGGCCCTTGCCTACGGCCTCGACAAGAAGGACGGCAAGACCATCGCCGTCTATGACCTTGGCGGCGGCACCTTCGACATTTCGGTGCTCGAGATCGGCGACGGCGTCTTCGAGGTGAAGTCGACCAATGGCGACACCTTCCTCGGCGGCGAGGATTTCGACATGCGCCTGGTCGAGTACCTGGCGGCCGAGTTCAAGAAGGAGCAGGGCATCGACCTGAAGGCCGACAAGCTCGCCCTGCAGCGTCTCAAGGAAGCGGCCGAGAAGGCCAAGATCGAGCTGTCGTCAACGACGCAGACCGAGATCAACCTGCCCTTCATCACCGCCGACGCCACCGGGCCGAAGCACCTGACGCTGAAGCTGACCAGGGCGAAGTTCGAAAGCCTGGTCGAGGATCTCGTCCAGCGCACGATCGACCCCTGCAAGGCGGCGCTCAAGGATGCCGGCCTGAAGGCTGGCGAGATCGACGAGGTCGTCCTGGTCGGCGGCATGACCCGCATGCCCAAGATCCAGGAGATCGTGAAGCAGTTCTTCGGCAAGGACCCGCACAAGGGCGTCAACCCGGATGAGGTCGTCGCGCTTGGCGCCGCCATCCAGGCCGGCGTGCTGCAGGGCGACGTCAAGGACGTGCTCCTGCTCGACGTGACGCCGCTGTCGCTCGGCATCGAAACGCTGGGCGGCGTGTTCACCCGCCTGATCGAGCGCAACACCACGATCCCGACCAAGAAGAGCCAGGTGTTCTCGACCGCCGAGGACAGTCAGTCGGCGGTGACGATCCGCGTCTTCCAGGGCGAGCGCGAGATGGCGGCAGACAACAAGCTGCTCGGCCAGTTCGACCTTGTCGGCATCCCGCCGGCACCGCGCGGCGTGCCGCAGATCGAGGTCACCTTCGACATCGACGCCAACGGCATCGTCAACGTCTCGGCCAAGGACAAGGGCACCGGCAAGGAGCACCAGATCCGCATCCAGGCTTCCGGCGGCCTTTCGGACGCCGACATCGAGAAGATGGTCAAGGACGCCGAGGCCAATGCCGAAGCCGACAAGAAGCGGCGCGCCGTGGTCGAGGCCCGCAACCAGGCCGAGGCGCTGGTGCATTCCTCGGAGAAGTCGCTGAAGGAATATGGCGATAAGGTCTCGGAAGCCGACCGTACGGCGATCGCCGATGCGATCGCGGCGCTGAAGGCCGCCACCGAAGGCGACGACGCGGCCGAGATCGAGGCCAAGACGCAGGCGCTCGCCGAAGCTTCGATGAAGCTCGGCCAGGCCATGTACGAAGCCTCGCAGAAGGAAGCGGCCGAGGCCGACGCCAAAGCGGACGCCGCCAAGGATTCGGACGTGGTCGACGCCGATTTCGAGGAAATCGACGAGGACGACGACAAGAAGAAGTCGGCCTGAGCCGCCTGACGGCAAATAATGCGAAAAGCCCGGCGCAAGGCCGGGCTTTTTTGCAACCCTTCATGAAAAAGTGCGGGCAAGGCCGCGCCAGCACTGGCATCCGGACGCCATCGCACCTAAATCGGAACGACGTGCCGGCAAACGACGCAACAGTGCATCAAGACATTGAGCATCCGGACTGCGGGAAAAAATGAAAGCTGATTTCTACGAGACGCTGGGCGTGCAAAAGGGCGCCGACGACAAGGAGCTCAAGAGCGCTTTCCGCAAGCTCGCCATGCAGTTTCATCCCGACCGCAATCCCGGCGATCACGCCTGCGAGCACAAGTTCAAGGAAATCAACGAAGCCTACGAGACGCTGAAGGACCCGCAGAAGCGCGCGGCCTATGATCGTTTCGGCCACGCCGCCTTCGAACATGGCGGCATGAATGGCGCCGCGCAGGGCTTCGGCGCCGGCGGCTTCGCCGACATCTTCGAGGATATTTTCGGCGACATGATGGGCGGCCGCCAGCGCCGCTCGTCGGGCGGCCGCGAGCGTGGCGCGGACCTGCGCTACAATATGGAGATTTCGCTGGAGGAGGCGTTTTCCGGCAAGACCGCGCAAATCCGCGTGCCGGCCTCGATCTCCTGCTCTGAATGTTCGGGCAGCGGCGCCAAGCCCGGCACCCAGCCGGCCACCTGCTCGATGTGCAACGGCCACGGCAAGGTGCGCGCCACGCAAGGCTTCTTCTCGATCGAGCGCACCTGCCCGCAGTGCCAGGGCCGCGGCCAGACGATCAAGGACCCGTGCCCGAAATGCGCCGGCCAGGGCCGCGTCACTGAGGAACGTTCGCTGTCGGTCAACATCCCGGCCGGCATCGAGGACGGCACCCGCATCCGGCTGGCCAATGAGGGCGAGGCCGGCCTGCGCGGCGGCCCGTCGGGCGACCTCTACATTTTCCTCGCGGTCAAGCCGCACGAGTTCTTCCAGCGCGACGGCGCCGACCTCTACTGCAAGGTGCCGATCTCGATGACGACAGCGGCTCTCGGTGGGTCCTTCGAGGTGACGACGCTCGACGGCACGCAGACCAAGGTGAAGGTGCCGGAAGGCACGCAGAACGGCCGCCAGTTCCGGTTGAAGGGCAAGGGCATGCCGGTGCTGCGCCAGCCCAATGTCGGCGACCTCTACATCCAGACCGCGGTCGAGACGCCGCAGAACCTGTCGCGCCGGCAGCGTGAGCTCCTGGAAGAGTTCGAGCAGCTGTCCTCGCAGGACAATTCGCCCCAGTCGAGCGGCTTCTTCGCCCGCATGAAGGACTTTTTCGAATCCTTCAGCGACCGCTGAGAGGTTGAAGGGCATGTCCCGGGGATTGCTTCCCGAGCGTCATCAACACCTTATGCCAGGTTGACGCCTTGCCTTGTCCCACCTAGCTGCTAATTAGCGGGTCGGGGAGCGTTGAGGAGAGCTCGCATGGCACGTGGTCCCGGGTTGCGCAAGTCGCTGGCGGAGAAGTTCGACGACGAGCTGAAGTTCTTCAGGGGCTGGATCGACAAGCCGAAGACGGTCGGCTCGATCGTTCCCACCAGTTCCATCACCGCCCGCAAGATGGCCTCGATCGTCAATCCGAAATCCGGCCTGCCGGTGCTTGAGGTCGGCCCCGGCACCGGCGTCATCACCCGCGCCATCCTGGCGCAGGGGATAAAGCCGGAAAATCTCTACGCGGTCGAATACTCGACCGATTTCGTGCGCCACCTGCGTCGGCTTTATCCGGGCGTCAACGTCATCGAAGGCGACGCCTTCAATCTCAACGCGACGCTCGGCGACAAGCGCGACATGGTGTTCGATTCGGTTGTCTCCGGCGTGCCGCTGCTGAACTTCCCGGTCGCCCAGCGCATCGCCTATATCGAAAGCCTGCTCGACCGCATCCCCGCCGGCCGGCCGATCGTTCAGCTGACCTATGGTCCGCTGTCGCCGATCCCGCCCGGCCGCGGCGACTACACGGTCAAGCATTTCGATTTCATCATCCGCAACATCCCGCCGACGCAGCTGTGGATCTACCGGCGCGAGGCGCATTAGAGGAGAAGGAATAGGGGAGTACGGCAGTGGGGCAGCAGGGGAGTGAACGGCTCGATACCGTACTGCCTTACTGCCTTACTGCCCTACTCTCTTCCTCCCTCATCCAAACGTTGATTTGAGCGGCCCCTTTCTGTACCTGTCCGGGAACAAGGGTGGCCAATGCCAATGATCCCAAAAATCCTCGTCTTCGCAGGCTCGATCCGGTGGGGCGCCTTCAGCGGCAGGACCGCGGACGTGGCGCAGAAAGAGCTTGCCATGCAGGGCGCCGAGGTGACCCGCATCTCGCTTGGCGACTATCCGCTGCCGATCATGGACGAGGACTTGGAAAAGGAGAAAGGCATTCCCGAGAATGCCATGCGGATCGGCCGGCTGATCGCCAACCACGATGGACTGTTGATCGCCACGCCGGAATATAACGGCTCGCTGCCACCTCTGCTCAAGAACAGCATCGACTGGGTGAGCCGGATACGCCGCGACGGCGGCCGCTCGTTCAGGCCGTTTGCAGGCAAGCCCGCCGGCCTCTGCTCCTCCTCCGACGGCAAGTTTGCCGGCATACGCTGCATCAATCACCTGCGCGCCGTGCTGGTGCGCTGCCAGGTCGAGGTGGTCACGCCGGAATGCTCGGTCTCTGGCGCCAGCGACGCCTTCGACGAGAATGGACATTTCCGCGACGACAGACTACGCCAATCGATGGAGCGCCTATGCCGCACACTGATCGAAACCTCGCGCATGCTGTCCAGCCGGATCGAAGCATGATCCCGGAGCATGCCGACACCATGCGCGACAGGCTGATCGTCGGTCTCGACGTGCCGACGGTGAAGGACGCCGAGAAAGCGGTGCGCGAGCTCGACGGCACGGTCTCCTTCTACAAGATCGGCTATCAGCTGGCCTTCGCCGGCGGACTCGACTTCGCTCGCGAGCTTGCCAGCGGCGGCATCAGGATCTTCCTCGACATGAAGCTGCTCGACATCGACAACACGGTGGCCAAGGGGGTCGAGAACATCGTCAGGATGGGCATGACGATGCTCACCATCCACTCCTATCCCAAGGCGATGCGGGCTGCTGTCGAAGCGGCCCGGGGCAGCGATCTCTGCCTGCTCGCGGTCAGCGTGCTGACCTCGATGGACGAGCAGGACATGATCGACGCCGGCTACGAATACGACCCGCACACGCTGGTGCTGAGGCGCTCAGAGCAAGCGCTGCATGCCGGCATGGGCGGCGTCGTCTGTTCCGCCGAGGAGGCGGAAGCCGTGCGCCGGATCGTCGGGCCGAACATGGCCGTGGTCACGCCGGGAATACGCCCCAAGGGCAGCGACCATGGCGACCAGAAACGGGTGGTGACCCCGGCGCAGGCGATTCGCAACGGCTCCAGCCATCTTGTCGTTGGCCGCCCGATCGTCGGCGCCGCCGACAGGCGCGCTGCCGCCGAGGCCATCCTGGCCGAAATGCGGTCCGCATAAGTCCCAAACTCGGAGAAACGATATGGCAAAGGGATACTGGGTCGCCCGCGTCGATGTGCGCGACGCCGAGGGCTACAAGGACTATGTCGCCGCCGCGAAGCCGGCCTTCGAGCGGTTCGGCGCGAAATTCCTGGCGCGCGGCGGCGAGCACGAGAAGGCCGAGGGGCCGGGCCGCGCGCGCAACGTCATCATCGAGTTTCCGTCGCTTGCCGCGGCGCATGAATGCTACCATTCGCCGGAATACCAGCGCGCCGTCGCCATCCGCCAGAAGGTGGCCGACGGCGAGATCGTGCTGGTCGAGGGCATCTAGCCCCCTGCTTGACCATGACCTTGTCCGAAAACCGGCTCCCACTTTTCGGGGTCATGGTCGAAGCCGGGTCCTCGCGGTTTCGGCCATCGCATCGGCGAGACCGAGGCCCCATTGCGCGCGGCAATAGTCACGGAAATCGAAGCAGGGCAGGCCGGGACAGACCTCGAACTCGATGAGATGGACGGTGTCGTCGGCCTCCACCCTGAGGTCGACGGAGAAGACATCGCGCAAGCCGAGCCCGGTCATCAGGCCCCCGGCGATCCGGCGGATTATCGCATCGGCTGCCGGTTGGCTCGCGGTGACGGGCTCGAGCACCGGCTCGGCATAGGTTCCGGCGGCCTTCGCGATCCCGCCGGTATCGCCATAGAGCGCCAGGCTGTCGGCCATGGTCTGGAAATCGCCACCGGACTCGACGAAGGCGATGCCGAGCGCCTCGACGCCGGTCTCCGGCTTCAGGCCGAGGAAGCTGGCGCGCACGTTGCGGCCGGCGACATAGGGCTGGACGACGACGTCGTCGCGATAGTGGGCGAAGACGCGCCGGCTAAGCTCCAGCGCATGACCGAGATCAGCCACACGCGAATCCGGCCAGATGCCGATCTTGGCACCGAGGCGGTTCGGCTTGACGAACCAGCCGGCTTCCGAGGCTGGCGGCTCGACCAGCCATTCCCTGTTCCGCGCCAGACCTGCCTGCGGCGCCGGCAAGCCAAGCGCGCCGAGCACGGCGCCGGAGCGGAACTTGTCCTGGCAGAGCGCGAATAAGGAATCGTCGGCGCCGATGGTCTTCAGCCCATTGAGCCTTGCCAGCGCGGGCGCCGCGCCGCCCCGGAAATAGGCGATGCCGTCGGTCAGCGTCCAGACCAGCGTGGCATCCCGATCAGCGCGGGCAAGCACGCCGGCGGCTTCATCCAGCTCGACCGACGCAAAGGCGAGGCCGCGCGCTTCGCAAGCAGCGGCCAGCACCTCGAATTCCGGCGCAAGGTCGGTCGACTGTGCCAGGTAGGACGATATCTCGGTGGCGCGCTCCGCCGGGTAGCCGTCGGCGACCAGCCGGTCGAAACAGGCTTTCTCCGGCTCGTGGACGAGGATCAGTCTCGGCTGGTTGCGCGGCATCGATTGGAAAGGCTCTTGGCGGTCCGGCCTCTACCATCGCACGGCTGACGCCATTGGCTCTCGCGAAACCGACGAAGGCAGGCGGTTGCGTGACAGAACGGGGCCGAACCGCAAAGCGAACCGGTGACCCGGTCGCTTCAGGCGATCAGCACGCGCGGCTCGAAGCGGCCTTTGACCTCGAAATCGAGCAGGAAGGTCATGCCGGCCTGCGGGTCGAGCTGGCGCTGCTTTTCGTCCTTGCCCTTCCACGCCGAGGTCACCACCAGCCTGTCGGCCTTCGCGCCAACAAAGGCCGGGCAGGAGGGCTGCGTCACCGGCATCGGGATTTCGCGCAGCAGCGTGCCGTCCGGAGCATAGGCCTTGACCGCCCTGCCGCCCCAGACGGCGTTCCACAGCACGCCGTCGCGGTCGATGACGGAACCGTCGACATAGCCCTTGGACGAACGGTGATCGACGAACACTTTTGGTTCACCTATGGGCAGCCCGGCCGCGGGATCGCAGGCGACGCGCATCAAGAGCCCGGTCGAGGTGTCGGTGTAGTAGGCGATCTTTCCGTCCGCGGAAAAGCAGATTGAGTTCGACACGGTGATGTCGGAAAACAGCCGGCGCAATTCGCCCTTGAAGAACCAGTAGATCGAGCCGGCGCCCTTGCCCTCGTCCTTGCCCATAGTTCCGACCCAGAAGGCGCCGCAGGGGTGGACGCGCGAATCGTTGGAGCGGGTGAGCGGATTGTCGGCCTCAATCGCGGTGTGCAGCGTCAGCTTGCCGGTCGCGACATCGCGGACATGGAGGCCGGTTTCGGTGGCGATCAGCTGGCGCTGTTCATCGATGATGGCCAGCGCGCTGGCCATCAGGCCGAGATCATGCACCTTCAGCACGCCGGAGCCAACGCCCTGCTCCAACAGCAGGCCATTGACGATGTCGAACCAGAACAGCGCATCGCTGCCGCGGTCATAGCTCGGGCCTTCGCCAAGCTGGCAGATGCGGTCCGAGAAAACCGACACGGTGTCGCTCATTATGCATCTCCAAAGGCGGCGTCCCAGGCGACAACGGCGGCCTGAGCCCGCGCGGCCACCTCCTCGACGCCCATGCCGGGCTTGAACAGGCTGGAGCCGAGGCCGAAGACGCTGACGCCGGCCGATTTGTAGCCGGCAAAATCTTTCTCGGACACACCGCCAACGGCGCCGATCAGCACATCGGCGGGCAGCACCGCGCGCACGGCCGCAATGCCGCCGGCGCCAAGCACGCTTGCCGGGAAGAATTTCAGCGCCGAGGCGCCGAGCCTTATCGCCAGGAAGGCTTCTGTCGGCGTGAACACGCCGGGCATCGTCACCATGCCATGGGTCCGAGCGCGGTCCATCACCGCGGCATCAATGTTAGGGCTGACCAGCAGCCGGCCGCCGGCTGCGTGCAGGGCGTCGACATCGGCCGCCGTCAGCACAGTTCCGGCGCCGACCAGGGCTGCCTTTGGCAACGCCTGCACAAGGCCGGCGATCGAGACGCAGGGTTCCGGCGAATTGAGCGGCACCTCGATCGCCTCGATACCGGCATCGAAGATCGCCTGGCCGATCGCCACCGCCTCGCCCGGTTTCAGCCCGCGCAGGATGGCGACGAGGCCGCGCTTGAGTTTCGGAAACGGTGCTGTCTGGGTCACGCGGCGGCTCCAATCATGCCGTTCTCGCGTGCCGCCTCGACGAGCCCGGCACGCACTGCTTCATCGGCGTCAACAGTTCTGAGGGCAAGGTCCGCGATGCCCAGCGCGGCGGCATACAGCACACCCAGCGCGCCGGAGGCGACCAGCACGACAGGTGCATCGCCAGCGCCATAACGGCGTTTCGCCGAAGCGATCTCGCCGCCGAGCAGCAGCCCGGACAGGCACGCCGCCGCATCGTCGGCCTGCAGATCCTGCAGCAGGCCGGCGGCGCGGATGGCAAACAGCTTCGAGGTGACGTCACCGCCCTCGCCCAGGGCCCGTTCACACCATTGACGGAAGAAGGCATTGTCCGCGACCACCGCTGCCGGATGCTCGCCCAGCGAATGGCGCAGGATCGAATGCGCGGCCAGCACCGAAAACAGCTCGCCCGTCGGCCAGGTGCCGAAGCCGGCAACGGCGCCGTCCTCCACGACCACCCATTTCGAATGGGTGCCGGGCATGCAGACGAGGTGGCGGCCCTTTGCCGGCAAACCGGCGCCGGCGAGCTGGGTCTCCTCGCCGCGCATCACGTCGGGCGCATCGGCCGATCGCTGGGCAAGGCCCGGCACGATGCGAATGTCGCGGCTTTGGCCGGGAACACGGGCGGCGCCGGCGAGGATGGCGCCGAGAGGCGAGGGCACGGTGACATAGGGCGCTTCCAGCCAGCCCTGACGGGACCCGGCCATGCCGCAGATGATGACCGGCAGCGTCTCAGGCGCCCCCATGGCGGCCAGGTGGCCCTCAAGAACCTTCGAGAAACCTTTCTCGCGCGCGGTGATCAGCCCATCGTCGCCGCGACGCTCGGCAAGCACCTTGCCTGCGTCGTCGAGCAGCCAGGCCCTGAGCCTGGTCGTACCCCAATCGAGCGCGGCGACCGCAGGGGCCGCGCTCACAGGAAGCCTCCGTCGACGATCAGCATCTGCGCGGTCAGCATGCGCGAGGCATCCGAGGCCAGGAACAGCACCGTGCCGACGATGTCCTCGGGCTGCATGACATCCTTGATGCATTGCTTGGCGACATGGGCGGCGAGCCCATGTTCGGTGACCCAGAGCTCCTTCTGGCGTTCGGTGATCACCCAGCCCGGCGCAATCGCGTTGACCCGGATGCGGTCGGCGCCGAGCTTGCCGGCAAGGCCCTTGGTGAGGCCGAGTATGCCGGCCTTGGCGGCGGTGTAGGCCGGCATGTCGGGGTGGTTGATGAGATAGGAGGTCGAGGTGAAGTTGATGATCGAGCCGCCACCGGCCCGCTTCATGCCCGGCGCCACGGCCTGCGCGGTGAAGAAATGCGGGCGCAGGTTGACGGCAAGGTTGTTGTCCCAAAACTCGACGGTGACGTCCTCGACCGCGTGGCGGTCGTCAAGCGCGGCGTTGTTGACCAGGACGGTGACGTCGCCATGCGCTTCAGCCGCCCTGGCGGCCGAGGCGCGCAGCGCCTCGATGTCGCGCAGATCGGTCTTGAGGTAGAGTGGCCGCCGGCCTTGCTCCTTCTCGATGCGGTCGGCAAGCGCGATGCTCGGACGGTCGGCGATGTCGATGAAGGCGACCTTCGCGCCTTGCCGGACAAAGCCCTCGGTCAGCGCCGCGCCAATGCCGGAACCGCCGCCGGTGATCAGCACCGAAGCGCCTTCGAGATCGGCAAAACGTGCCGATGGCATCATCTTTTTTCTCCCTGGCCAGGTCGGCGCGCATCCTATCCAGACAAGGCGCGCGGGCAAGGGATAAACGTCAGATTTTCAAGCTTATGTCTGACAAAAAGGCAAATCACGCCGGCACGGATGAAGGGGCTGGCCGAATCCGTACAGGAACGGCGGTCAGATTGCCTTGGCGTGGAGGGCGCCGCGATAGGAATCGCGCAGATAGCCGAGCGTGGCGTCGGCATCGATCGGCTTGCCGAACAGATAGCCCTGCCCGCCGGCGCAGCCGAACTGGACCAGGCGGTCGGCCTGCGCCTCCTCCTCTATGCCTTCGGCCACGACATCCATGCCGAGCCCCTCGCACATGGCGAGGATGGCGCGGATGATGTGCTCGGACGGGCGGTCGTCGAGGATCGAGGAGACGAAGGCGCGGTCGATCTTGAGCTTGTCGAAATGGAATTCGCGCAGCCGCCCGAGCGAGGACTGGCCGGTGCCGAAATCGTCGAGCGAGACGCGGATGCCGACGCGGCGCAGATCCGCCACGATCTTCTCGGCCGAGGCCGGATCGTTCATCAGGCCGGTCTCGGTGATTTCGATCTCCAGCCGGTGCGGATCGAAGCCGGTGCGGTCGAGGATCGCCAGTATGTGCAGGCCGGTGTTCTGGTCGACGAGCTGCGACGGCGACAGGTTGAAGGACAGGAACAGGTCCTTCGGCTAGCTGCGCGCCGCCTCGGTGGCCTTGCGCAGCACCAGCTGCGACAGCGGACCAATGATGCCGCGTTCCTCGGCGATCGGGATGAACACATTTGGCGGCACGGAACCGAGGTCGCGGTCGGTCCAGCGCGCAAGTGTCTCGAAGCCGATGGTGCGGCGGGGGTTCAAGTCAACGATGGGCTGGAAATGCGGCTCCACCTCGCCGGCCGAGACGGCGCGGCGCAGCGCCTGCTCGATGCGGGTGACGCGCTTGGCCGCCTCTTCCATCTCGCGCGTGTAGACGACGACCCGGCCGCGACCGGAACGCTTGGCGTGGTAGAGAGCGGTTTCGGCCTTGTTGAGCAGAATGTCGGTAGTCTCGTCGCCGGAGTAGAAAAGCGAACAGCCGACGGAGGCCGACAGCCTGGCGGTGCGCTCGCCGACGTCATAAGGCGCCGACAGGATCTCGATCAGCATGCGCGCCTTTTCGGACGCCGCCTCTTCGCTGAACACCATCGGATAGAGGAAGGCGAACTCGTCGGCGCCGATGCGGCAAACGGTGGAATAGCTGTCCATCGAGGCGCGCAGCCGCATTGCCACCTGGATCAGGATGTCGTCGCCGGCCTTGTGGCCGAACAGGTCGTTGATCGGCTTGAAGCCGTCGAGGTCGAGGATGCCGACGGTGAAGGGCGCCGGGTCCTCGGAACGATCGCTGATCAGGCGGTCGACCTTGTCGAAGAAGCGGCGGTGATTGCCAAGCCCGGTCAGCGGATCGGTGAAGGCCAGATCCGTGTTTTCCCTGCCTGCCAGCCCGGTGGCAAACGTCGTTTGCATCGGTGTTCCTTGTTGCACGTCGGAATTTGCGGTGAGACTGGCAGGAAACCCTTTAGGAAACGTATCGAGAAATCGATTTTCTGGACGCCGGGTGGCCTGCTTAGTCGCCCTGGCGGACGCGGTAGATTTCGATCGGAGCTCCGCGGGTTCCCGCCACCGGCTCCAGCCATTCCGGCACGCTGCCGTCCACCAGGCCGGCAAGAAAGCCCTTGGGTGCCGTTTCGGCGAGAAGCTGGCTTTCAGTGCTGCCGCGGCAGACGGCCACCAAGCCGACATGGTGGCTTTCGACGATCCTTCGCGCATCCGCCGGGGACCCCAGGAAAGCATCGAGCGCCAGCAGATTTCCGGCGATGTTGCGATGGTAGGGACCGGCGAACACACGGTGCGCGGAATAGGCGAGGATAGGCGAGCCGAGATTGGAGATCGCCAGAACAGTGGTGCCGGGCAGCCGGGCGAGCGATGCAAACGAGGCCTTGTTCTCGCAATTCGTGTCGGCGACTTCGTCATTGGCCTTGCCGATCTCGAAGGCCGATGACACCGCCGTGGCGGTGCCGGCCCAGAGCGCGTTCACCGACAGCAGCCAGGCCGCCGCCATGCGAAGCGAGGTGCGTGGCGAAGGGCTGGCCTCGACCCGCTCGCGCCATCTGGCGATCCATGCCGAAAGCGGGATGACGGCAAAGGCAACCGAGAAAGTCGAGCCACGCACCTGCCAGGCGCTGACGATGAAGGCCACGACAAGCAGCACGCCGACGAGGGTGTCCTGCCGGCGCCAGCCGCCCTGGCGCAGGCGAAGAGCCAGGAGCACCATCCCCATCAGCGGAGTGGCATAGCGAGCAGCCACCCGGGCGGGGTTGTAGACGAGAAGCACGAACAGCGACTGAGCTTCGTCCACGTGATCGAGCCACAATTCCTTGAGGCGTGGATCGAGATTGGCATAAGGAGCCGCCAGGCACTGCGGAAACAACAACAGGACGACCGCGGCGAGTGCCGCGGCGAGCAGGCCGACCGATACGATACGCCGAAGGCGCGTGCGGCCGGCGGCGTCTATCGACGCGACCACCGCAAGACCGGCCCCGGCAAGCGCGGCGATGGCGAATTGCACGATCGAGAAGGCGTCGCATTGCGCCTGGCCCCAGGCGGATGCGGGGATCGTGGTGACAAAGACGAGAGCCGAAACACCGGCAAAGCCGGCGCCGAAATCCCTCGCGATCCGGCCTTCGCCGCTCCTGTCGACGATAAAGAGCAGTGCAACAGCGGCGCCGATGGTCGCGACATAGGGGGCGGTTTCCATGCCGACCGCCAACGTCAGGGCGGCGCAAAGGCCGGAAAACAATGCCGCGGACCGACTTGTCGGCGCCTCAAGCAACAGGCTGAGGCTAGCCATGGTCAGCGTGAGCTGGACATTGTGATGATCGATGGCACCCGGGGAAAAGATGCCTATGAAATGCAGCGCCGCAGCGCCGACGACCACCGCGGGCAGCACCGCCCGCTCGCCGGCAAAGCTGCGCGCGGCCCGGGTGAGGTAGAATACGGCGGCCCCGAAGAGCAGCGTCGGCCACGCAACCAGTGCGACATTCTCCGCGACGGCGGCGCTGCCCGTCAGTGCCGAGGCTGCAAGGATGATGGCGGCGAGCGGTGCGTCGACCAGCCGCGACCAATGCATGACAAAGCCGCCTTCCGGCCCCATCCGGTACTGGTGCAGGTCGAACCAGCCCTGGCCGGAGAGAAGATCGCGAACCTCGACCATTCGCAGCATGCTGTCATTGTCACCGCCGTTGTTGGTCAGTTCCGGAAATCCGGAATAGGCGTTGACCAGGAGCACCACCAGCATAGTGAGCAGCGCCGCCAGAAGGTCCATTCGCCAGGCGGCTCGGGCGGCTTTCCCGGAAGGAATCGCGGCATGGACGGCGGACATGGATCGACTTTCGGGTGGTTGCTCGGTGCCGCAGGCTAGCGCCGCTCGCTTCACAAAGCGTAAAGCTCGATGCAGATGCGCTAGCCGCGTGCCGGAAACACCCAAGCCGACGACACGATATAGCTCAGCGCGCTTGCCGCGACCGTGGTCAACGCCGACATGGCGACGGGCGACAGGCCAAAACGCGTTACCGCGACATGCGAGACAAGGCCGGAAAAGGCAGCGCATGCGGCCTGCAGCGCAAGATAGCGCGGCAGCGCGGTGGCATGATCATGCTCTGCGCCGAAGGTCCAGCCGCGTTGCGCGGAATAGGCGACGATGAAGGCGATCGCGTAGGCAACGGCACTGCCTGCGAACGGCGAGAGGCCAAGCGAAACCAGCAGCCACGAAAGCACGAACAGGAGCAGGGCGGCGCCGACACCGACCACCAGGAAGCGGAACAGGCGCGTCTTCTGGATAAGGTCCGGCAACGCGTCGATCACCGGTTTTCGCCCGCCGGCAGATCACTGGACTGGCCGGCTCTCAACCGCTTGACCGGAATTTCCAGGACGCCGAGCAGGAATGCCGAGAAGAAGGCCTGGAACGAAATCACAATCAGGCTGAGGCCGAGTACGACGATGCGCGGGATTTCGGAATCGTCCAGCGGGCCGAAGCCGAGATTCGCCCAGCGCAGCACGGCATAGGCGCAAAACGAGAAGCCGCCGGCAAAGCAGATGCCGGCATTGGCGGCGAGGCGGTCGGTGGAGATTGTCCTGGTCAGCCAGTCGGAGCCCCGGCTGCGCGGCAGGATGCCGGTGACCTCGGCATAGTAGCGCGAAATGACGCCGAAGGTGATGAGCTGCACGCCAGTGACGATCATGAAGCAGGCGGCGACGAAGGTGTTCAGGTCGAGCGACAGATTGTTGATCACCCTGAGCGGCCCGAACACCAGCAGAGCCGCAAACAGCGTGCCCAGGCCACCTAGCACCATGCCGGGGATGAAGAACATCCAGCGCGGATTGTAGACCAGCAGGAATTTGAGATGCCGCCAGCCGTCGCGCCAGGTCCTGAGATGCGGCGGGCGGCTGCGGCCGTCCGGCTTGAGCGTGGTCGGCACCTCCTCGATACGCAGCCCGGCAAGCGCGCCGCGCACCACCATCTCGCTGGCAAACTCCATGCCGGTGGTCTGCAGATCGAGCTTTCTGATGGCCTCGGCATTGAAGCCGCGCAGGCCGCAGTGGAAATCGCCGGTCGTGATGCGGAAGAACAGGCGGCCGATGAAGCTCAGCACCGGATTGCCGAGGTAGCGATGCAGCGGCGGCATGGCGCCGGCTTCGATGCCGCCCCGGAAACGATTGCCCATGACCAGGTCGGCGCCGTCGCGCAGGCGTGCCACGAACGCGTCCAGCGCGCTGAAATCATAGCTGTCGTCTGCGTCGCCCATGATGATGAAGCGGCCCCTGGCGGCGGTGATGCCGCCAAGAAGGGCAGCGCCGTAGCCCTTTTGCGGCACCGACACGACGCGGGCGCCGATAGCTGTCGCGATGTCCTGGGAGCCGTCGGTGCTGCCATTGTCGGCGATCAGCACCTCGCCGGCTATACCGGCCTTGTTGAGGAAGGCCTTTGCCTTGCCGATGCAAACGGCCAGCGTCTCGGCCTCATTGAGGCATGGCATCAGGATGGTGAGCTCGAGCTGCTTGGTCTGGGCGGCGCGGATTGTTGTGACGGCGTTCATGGTTCTTGTTCCATCAAGGACCGGTCCGGCGTCTGCAGGGCCGGGCTCATTCGAACCACCCTTGCATGGCAAGGCTTAAGAAAACGATGACGCGGGTTCTCGCCTTGTCTGCAATCCGGCTGGGTTTGCGCCTTGCTGATGCAATCTTCAAAATGTCGCGATTGGCAGACCTCGCCGATTTCCTTATATCGGCGACAGAGCCGCCGGAGAGCCCATATGCCGCTGAAGATCGCCGTCCAGATGGACCATGTCTCCACCGTGTCGATCGCCGGCGACACGTCCTTCGCGCTTTCGCTCGAGGCGCAACGGCGCGGCCACAAGCTTTTCCATTACACGCCCGACCGGCTGTCGATGCGGGACGGCAAGGTGTTCGCGCGCATCGAGGAGATGCAGGTGCGCGACGAGAAGGGCAATCACTACTCGCTGGGCGAGAAGGTGCGCACCGATCTGTCGGAGATGGACGTCGTGCTTTTGCGGCAGGACCCGCCCTTCGACATGAACTACATCACCACCACGCACATCCTGGAGCGCATCCATCCTGGGACATTGGTGGTCAACGACCCGGCCTGGGTGCGCAACAGCCCGGAAAAGATCTTCGTCACCGAATTTCCCGAACTGATGCCGGAAACGCTGATCACCAAGGATCCGCAGGAGGTGGCCGCCTTCCGCAAGGAGTTCGGCGACATCATCGTCAAACCGCTCTACGGCAATGGCGGCGCCGGCATCTTCCATCTGCACGAGGCCGATCGCAACCTTGCCTCGCTGCTCGAAATGTTCGGCCAGATGTTCCGCGAGCCGTATATCGTGCAGCGCTACCTGAAGGACGTGCGCAAGGGTGACAAACGCATCATCCTCATCGACGGCGAGCCGGTGGGCGCAATCAACCGCGTGCCGGCCGAGCACGATTCGCGCTCCAACATGCATGTCGGCGGCCGCGCCGAAAAGACCGAGCTGACGGAGCGCGAACGCGAGATCTGCGCCCGCATCGGGCCTTCCCTGAGAGAACGCGGCTTCATCCTCGTCGGCATCGATGTCATCGGCGATTATATGACCGAGATCAACGTGACCTCGCCGACCGGCGTGCGCGAGGTCCAGCGCTTCGGCGGCGCCGACATCGCCAGCCTGTTCTGGGACTGCGTCGAGGGCAAAAGGCGGTAACGGCAACCTTGGAACCGCGCCTGATTCCGTGCAACTGCGGCTCGCCGATTCCGCGTCTAGACCACGAAGAAGTCGTCCGCAGTGAGCCAGGTGCCCGGGTCCACGGTGGCGAACTGGACGGCCGCCGCCCCGCCCGCCCCGTCCTGATCGAACAGCAAAGCACCGGTCGCGTCATAGATGATATGGTCGCTGTCATCGATGGCCTCGCTGCCGACCGTGAAGACGGCAGCAAAAAGCGGGCCGGCCGACAGCCCGACGAATGCGGAGCTGTCCAGCCGGAACACATCGTCAAGCGCTTTGAAGTCGACGATACGGTCGTAGTTCGCCGGTCCGAGTGCGTCGAACACGAAGACATCCCGGCCCGCGTCGCCGGCCAGCCAGTCGCGGCCGGCGCCGCCATTGAGGATGTCGTCGCCAGTACCGCCGCGCAGGTCGTCTGAGCCGGCGCCGCCGTCGAGAACGTCGTCGCCCGTATCGCCGCGGATGCCGTCGGTGCCCGCACCGCCGCTTATCGCGTCGTTGCCGGCGTCGCCCTTCAGCCAATCCGTGCCCGCGCCGCCGATGATCGTGTCGGCGCCGGCGCCGCCGAACAGCTGGTCGTGGCCGGCGCCGCCGTCGAGCGTATCGTTGAACGGGGTGCCGTTGATGCGGTCGCCACCGCCCAGCGCGGCGACGAGCACGGCACGATCGTGGCTTCCGTAGCTCACGACATTCGTAATGTCGCTCAGCGCGATGGATTCGGCCGGCGGCGTCACCGTGATCGTAATCGTCGCCACATTGCTGTTGCCCTGGCCGTCCGTCGCGTAAACCGTGAAGCTGTCGGTGCCGACGAAGCCGGCCTCAGGGGTGTAGTCAAACAGATTGCCGCTCAGAAAGTCGGCATGATAGTGCAGGCTCGAGCCGTAGTGACCCTGGTGAAAGGGGTAGTAGTTGCCGTCGAAACTCGTGCTCTGCTCGAGGGCGCCGTGGTCCGGCCCGTCCACGACGATAAAGCTCAGGAGATCGTAGTCGGCATCCGCGGCGCTGAATTTGATGTCGTCGAGAAATTGCCCCTGCGAAACCGACACATTCAGATCGGCGGTGCTGGGCGCATGATTGACGAAGCTGTCGGGCTGCAGCACGCCGCCTTCCAGGATGATCTGATGCTGCCCGTACTGGGTGTTTTCGCCGCCGAAATATTCGTTCGCGCCGATCCATGTCACCGTGATGGTGTCGGGGCTGTCGGCGTTGACCGAGACAATCTGGGCCGACATGAAAGCGGCCTGGTCGGACAAGGTGCGGATAAGATTGCCTTCATTGTCGAAGACTTGCGTCTCCACCGTCGTCCAGGTCTCGGTTCGTCCCTCGTTGGTGAAGCTGGTGATGGTGAAGAAGCCGTCGAAGACATCGACCGAAGCCAGGTCGATCCCACCGAACGGGAAATCCGGCTTTGCTCCTATTGGCCCGATCACATCGCCGTCGGTTTCGGTAATGCTGAAAAGGACCGCGTCAGGGCTCGGATTGGGATTGTCGGTTTCTTCCCATACGGTGAGCTCGCTGCCATTGCTTAAGGTCGGCATCCTGTCTTCCTCGCCTTCGCGCCTGGACGTGCTGTGGATGCCCCCCGATCCCAACGATAGCATCGTACGCGCGTCGGATCGGTGACAAACCAAACTGCGCCTCGCCTTTTTCCGATGTGGTTAATTATGTGTGTCGAGCGGGAATCCGTTGCTCCAGTCGGCGTCGGCATTTGTTCTCGTAATGTTCTTGATCAATCCGAAAATCTGTGGTTGTCTTGGTTGACCCGCTCGCCGCCTGATCGCAGGACCGGCGGGCGGATAGTGGGGGCAGAGCAAGATGGTGGCGCGGGTTCGCACGGTCGCTTTCCAGGGCATCGAGGCCGTGCCGGTCGATGTCCAGGTGATGATCGCGCCGGGCAAGGTCGGCATGCAGATCGTCGGCCTGCCGGACAAGGCGGTGGCGGAAAGCCGCGAGCGGGTGCAGGCGGCGCTGCATGCGTCGGGCCTGTCGATGCCATCGAAGAAGGTGACAGTGAACCTCGCGCCGGCCGACCTGCCCAAGGAAGGCAGCCACTACGACCTGCCGATCGCGCTCGGCCTGATGGCGGCGCTCGGCGCCATCCCGGGCGATATGCTGGCCGGCTATGTCGTGCTCGGCGAATTGTCGCTCGACGGCACGATCGCGGCGGTCGCCGGCGCGCTGCCGGCGGCGATCGGCGCCAATGCCGAGAACAAGGGGCTGATCTGCCCGTTCGGCTGCGGGCCGGAAGCGGCCTGGGCCGGCAAGGACTTCGACATACTCGCACCGCGCAGCCTGATCGCGATCGCCAACCATTTTCGCGGCACGCAGGTGCTGTCGCGGCCCGAGGCCGGCATCCAACTTGCGGCGCGCGACCTGCCCGACCTTGCCGACATCAAGGGCCAGGAGAGTGCCAAGCGGGCGCTGGAAGTGGCGGCGGCCGGCGGTCACAATCTGCTGATGGTCGGACCTCCAGGTTCTGGAAAATCGATGCTGGCGCAGCGGCTGCCGTCGATCCTGCCGCCGCTGGCGCCGAAGGAACTTTTGGAAGTCTCGATGATAGCCTCGGTGGCGGGGGAGCTCGGCGAGGGCAAGCTCACCGACCGGCGGCCGTTCCGCGCCCCGCATCATTCGGCCTCGATGGCGGCGATGGTGGGCGGCGGCTTGCGGGCGCGGCCCGGCGAGGTCTCGCTCGCGCATCACGGCGTCTTGTTCCTCGACGAATTGCCGGAATTCACGCCGCAGACGCTGGATGCGCTGCGCCAGCCGCTGGAGACCGGCGACTGCGTGATCGCGCGCGCCAACCACCGCGTCACCTATCCGGCGCGCATTCAGCTCATCGCGGCGATGAACCCGTGCCGCTGCGGCATGTCGGGCGAGCCCGGCTATCGCTGCCTGCGCGGCGAGCGCTGCCGCACCGATTACCAGGCGCGCATCTCAGGCCCGCTGCTCGACCGCATCGACCTCAGGATCGAGGTGCCGGCGGTCTCCGCCAGCGACCTGATCCGGCCCGACAAGGCCGAGGCCAGCGCTTCGGTGGCGCAGCGCGTGGCGCGCGCCCGCGCGATCCAGCGCGAGCGGCTCGAACGGCTTGGCGCCGCCAGCGCCACGACCAACGCGCATTGCCCGCCCGCGATCATCGAGGCGATCGCAAGGCCGGATAGCGCGGGCCTGACGCTGCTGAAGGACGCCAGCGAGAAGCTCGCCTTTTCGGCGCGGGCCTATCACCGAGTGCTGAAAGTGGCGCGCACGCTGGCCGACCTCGACGCCAGCGAGACCGTTGGGCGCATCCATCTCGCCGAGGCGATTTCCTACCGGATGAGCGCGGAGCGCATGGCGCAGGCCGCGTAGAGCCGCCGGATGCCGCGCGTAGGCAAAACATATAGGCTAGTGCCGAAGTGAACCTTTTGGAGGGATGACGGGCATGTTCAGGAAGGGGATTGCCGTAACCGCCGCCGCGGCCTTGCTGCTGGGCAGTGTCCTGCACGCTTCGGCCGCAGGTCAAGGAGGACCTGGCGCACGGAACCAAGTCGCAAAACAAGGCACTCGAAACCATAAGGTCAAACAGGGCGCACGAAAGCCTGCCGTGAAGCCAGGCCGGAAGAGCAGGAAGCCCGCTGCATCTCAGCTTGCGGTGCCCAACAGCAACAACGGCAACGTTGCGGTGGGCGGGCCCTATGTCGGTTTGAAATACATCGGAAACGTTCCATGACGGGCCGCTGCCGTTCAGGCGATCAGCCAGCGGCTACCGCGCCTTCAGCTCCAGCCGCCGTCTATGCAGCACCGGCTCCGTATATCCGTTCGGCTGGACTGTGCCCTTGAACACCAGGTCGCAGGCGGCCTGGAACGCGATGGAATTGTCGAAGTCGGCCGCCATCGGCCGGTAGAGCGGGTCGCCGACATTCTGCAGGTCGACGATCGCCGCCATGCGCTGCAGCGAATCCCGCACCTGAATTTCCGAGCACACCTTGTGGCGCAGCCAGTTGGCGATGTGCTGCGAAGAGATGCGCAGCGTGGCGCGGTCCTCCATCAGGCCGACGTCGTTGATGTCCGGCACTTTCGAGCAGCCGACGCCCTGGTCGATCCAGCGCACGACATAGCCCAGAATGCCTTGCGAATTGTTGTCGAGCTCGCGCTGGATCTCGTCGGGCGTCCAATTCGGCCGCACCGCCACCGGAACCGAGAGGATATCGTCGAGCCTGGCCTTCGGCCGGCTCTTCAGCGCCGCCTGCACGGCATGCACGTCGACCTTGTGATAATGCGTGGCATGCAATGTCGCCGCCGTCGGCGACGGCACCCAGGCGGTGTTGGCGCCTGCTTTCGGATGGGCGATCTTCTGTTCCAGCATCGCCGCCATCAGGTCGGGCATCGCCCACATGCCCTTGCCGATCTGGGCATGGCCGGCAAGCCCGCACTCCAGTCCGGTGTCGACATTCCAGGCCTCGTAGGCAGAAATCCACGCGGCTTGCTTCATGTCGCCCTTGCGGATCATCGGGCCGGCTTCCATCGAGGTGTGGATCTCGTCGCCGGTGCGGTCGAGGAAGCCGGTGTTGATGAACACGACGCGCTCGCGCGCAGCGCGGATCGCCTCCTTGAGGTTGACGGTGGTGCGCCGCTCCTCGTCCATGATGCCCATCTTGATGGTGTTTTTGGCCATGCCGAGCAGGGCCTCGACGCGGTCGAAGATCTCGACGGCGTAGGCGACTTCCTCCGGCCCGTGCATCTTCGGCTTCACCACATACATTGAGCCGGCGCGGGAATTGGCGCGGCGGCCGTTCGGCCCGACATCGTGCAGCGCGATCAGCGCGGTGATCGCGGCGTCCATGATGCCTTCCGGCACCTCATTGCCGTCGCGGTCGAGAATGGCCGGGTTGGTCATCAGGTGGCCGACGTTCCTGACCAGCATCAG
>NZ_RZSG01000199.1:0-8581 GCF_003997725.1 Mesorhizobium sp. M4A.F.Ca.ET.050.02.1.1 | reverse complement strand
GGCTCGCACCGTGCGCAGGCCATAGAGCCGCACCAGGCCGTCGCCGGGGGATTCGCCCGGCGGCAGCGGCTGGCGCGGCCGGAATGCGGGTGCGCCGCCGGCCTTCTGGTCGCGGTGGGCGCGACGCAGCTTGGCGTAGTGAGTGTCTTTGGGTGTTCCGGGCTTGTTGTCTTTGCTCATGGCGGGCTTCTATAGCCGTGTCGTCGGGCCATGGATACTGGCAGAAGCCGGCTTGCCGAGGATACTGTCAAATTCAGCGCATTTTGCCGGGACGTGCGGTTGACACCCACCAGCCTTGCCGCCATAAGGCGCTTCGCTGATTTCGGAGAAGACTTCTACTCGGGCTCCGGATCGGCAAATGCCTCGTTGCATGGCTCCGGCGGCAGACTGGAGAGGTGCCCGAGTGGTTAAAGGGGACGGACTGTAAATCCGTTGGCTTAGCCTACGTTGGTTCGAATCCAACCCTCTCCACCACTGCCGGCCCGGAAGCCCTGAAACGAAAAAGTCTCGGACCGAAAAGCGCATGGCGCTTTTTGGGTGAATCCGGTACTTCAGTGTAAGGCGCGGGTATAGCTCAGTGGTAGAGCAGCAGCCTTCCAAGCTGAATATGCGGGTTCGATTCCCGCTACCCGCTCCAGATTTCCGGCATGAAAGGCACGCGGAAGTGCCGCCCAGAAATCCTGGGAGTCAAACGCTTGGCTGCCTGGCCTAGGCAACCGGTATCAGCCGGCGCCTTCTTTCGTCCAGCGACACGATGGCAAGGCCGCTGGCCACCACCAGCAGGATGCCGCAGACGGCGAGCGCGTTGGGAAACTGGCCGAACACCAGCAGGCCGGAGATGACCGCCCAGACGGTGAAGCAATAGTAGAACGGCGCCACCGCGCTCGTCGGTCCGACGCGATACGCCATGAAGATGAAGAAATGGCCGAAGATCAGGAACAGTCCGGCGCCGGCGATGAGCAAGAGGTGGCGGGGCTCCGGCATGACCCAAGGCTCTGAAACGAGATGCGCGACGCCGGAGCCGACCAGCACGACCACGACGGCGGAAATGGCGACGATCATGCCCGGCACCTCGGCGCCGACCTTGCGGCCGGCAAGATCTCGTGCGGCCGACAGGACCGCGTTGCCGAGCGCCAGCAAGGCATAGACCGAAATCCCTTGCATCGTCGGCTGCGCCACCATCAGCGCGCCGATGAAGCCGACCCCGATCAGCGCCATGCGCGCGCCGCCGATACGCTCGCCGAACAGCACCGAGGCGCCGACCAGCATCAGCAGCGGCGTGATCTGCCCGAGCGCCGTTGAATCGGCGATCTGCATGTTGGCGAGCGCCACGACGTAGCAAAGGATCGCCGCCAGTTCGAGCAGGTTGCGGCGCAGAACCTTCCTTTCGAAGATCAAAGGGACCTGCCTGGCGTAGCCGAGCAGGACAAGCAGCGGGACTCCCCAGAGCGCCGCCGCGATGCCGCGCAGGAACAGCACCTCGTAGGGCGGCAGGCCGGTGGTGGCGAGCTTCATCATCGTATCGTTGACCAGATAGGACCCGGTCGAGACGACCATGAACAGCGGACCGCGGATGTTTGTCGGGATGAACTGCATCGAGCGAGGAGATCAGACCCGTGCAGCGGCGGCAATGGGCCAGTCGCGGAGCCGGCTTCGCCCATTTCATTTTCCGCTGGACGTCCTATATGCATGCCACATCCCCCCCGAAATCGGATCATGGGTTCTGACCGGGCGGGCGCGCTCAGCCACAAGGCACTTGTGTTTTTCAGCCGTTGTCGCTAATCGCCCCGCATTCGACTGAACTGAATGTCCAGGCCGTCCAAGGAAAGAGACTATGGCAAAAGGTAAATTCGAGCGCACCAAGCCGCATGTGAACATTGGCACGATCGGCCACGTCGATCATGGCAAGACGTCGCTGACGGCGGCGATCACGAAGTATTTTGGCGAATACAAGCGCTATGACCAGATCGACGCGGCGCCGGAAGAGAAGGCGCGTGGCATCACGATCTCGACGGCGCACGTCGAATACGAGACGGCCAACCGCCACTATGCCCACGTCGACTGCCCCGGCCACGCCGACTATGTGAAGAACATGATCACCGGCGCGGCGCAGATGGACGGCGCGATCCTGGTCGTGTCGGCCGCCGACGGCCCGATGCCGCAGACGCGCGAGCACATCCTGCTCGCCCGCCAGGTCGGCGTGCCGTCGATCGTGGTGTTCCTGAACAAGGTCGACCAGGTCGACGACGCCGAACTGCTTGAGCTGGTCGAGCTCGAGGTTCGCGAGCTCCTGACCAAGAACGAGTTCCCCGGCGACGACATTCCGATCGTCAAGGGCTCGGCGCTGGCGGCGCTTGAGGACTCCAACAAGACCATCGGCGAGGACGCGATCCGCGAGCTGATGGCGCAGGTCGACGCCTACATCCCGACGCCGGTGCGTCCGCTGGACAAGCCGTTCCTGATGCCGATCGAGGACGTGTTCTCGATCTCGGGCCGCGGCACGGTGGTGACCGGCCGCGTCGAGCGCGGCGTGGTCAAGGTCGGCGAGGAACTGGAGATCGTCGGCATCCGTCCGACGACCAAGACGACCTGTACGGGCGTCGAGATGTTCCGCAAGCTGCTCGACCAGGGCCAGGCCGGCGACAACATCGGCGCGCTGCTGCGTGGCGTCGACCGTGAGGGCGTCGAGCGCGGCCAGGTTCTGGCCAAGCCGGGTTCGGTGAAGCCGCACAAGAAGTTCGTGGCCGAAGCCTACATCCTGACCAAGGACGAGGGCGGCCGCCACACGCCGTTCTTCACCAACTACCGTCCGCAGTTCTACTTCCGCACCACTGACGTGACCGGCATCGTGACGCTGCCGGCGGGCACCGAGATGGTGATGCCTGGCGACAACATCACCGTCGACGTCGAGCTGATCGTGCCGATCGCCATGGAAGAGAAGCTGCGCTTCGCCATCCGTGAAGGCGGCCGCACCGTCGGTGCCGGCATCGTCGTCACCATCAAAGAATAATTGGACTTAAACCGATCTGTCGCGGGCGCGGAAGTTGCCCGCGCCGCGCCAGAACAAGGAAGTGACGCATGAACGGACAGAATATCCGCATCCGCCTTAAGGCGTTTGATCACCGCGTGCTCGACGCCTCGACGCGGGAGATCGTGTCGACGGCCAAGCGCACCGGCGCCAACGTCCGCGGCCCCATTCCGCTGCCGACGCGGATCGCAAAGTTCACGGTCTACCGGCCGCCTCACGTCGACAAGAAGAGCCGCGAGCAGTTCGAGATGCGCACGCACAAGCGTCTGCTCGATATCGTCGATCCGACCCCGCAGACGGTCGATGCTTTGATGAAGCTCGACCTCGCCGCCGGTGTCGACGTCGAGATCAAGCTCTAAGGAACAAGAGGCGCGGGGCGACCCGGAACTCTGAAGGAACAAGAGGCGTGGAGGGGCGACAGCCCCGACAGGGAACTCTAAAGGAATTGAACCGATGCGTTCAGGTGTGATTGCAAAGAAGGTGGGAATGACCCGCATCTATAACGATGCCGGGGAACATGTTCCCGTCACCGTTCTCCAGATGGAGAATTGCCAGGTCGTGGCGCAGCGCACGCAGGAGAAGAACGGCTACACCGCCGTCCAGCTCGGCGTTGGCCTTGCCAAGGTAAAGAACACGTCGAAGGCGATGCGCGGCCATTTCGCCGCCGCTTCCGTCGAGCCGAAGGCGAAGCTCGCCGAATTCCGCGTCTCCGCCGACAACATGATCGACGTTGGCGCCGAGATCACCGTCGAGCACTTCGTCGCCGGCCAGAAGGTCGACGTCACCGGCACCTCGACCGGCAAGGGTTTCCAGGGCGTGATCAAGCGGCACAACATGGGTGGTGGCCGCGCCACGCACGGTAACTCGGTCTCGCACCGCACGCACGGCTCGACCGGCCAGCGCCAGGACCCCGGCAAGGTGTTCAAGGGCAAGAAGATGGCCGGCCACATGGGTGACGTTCGCGTCACCACGCAGAACGTCGAGGTCGTCTCGACCGACGCCGACCGCGGCCTGATCCTGATCCGCGGCGCGGTTCCCGGCGTCAAGGGCGCCTGGATCCTGGTCCGCGACGCGGCCAAGGTCGCGCTGCCGGCCAATGCGCCGAAGCCTGCCGCGATCCGCGCTGGCGCCGCCAAGAATGAAGCCCCGGCTACCGAGGGAGCGGAATAATGGACCTCAAAATCACAACGCTGGGCGGCAAGGACGCCGGCAAGGTGAAACTCTCCGAGGAGATTTTCGGCCTTGATCCGCGCGAGGACATCCTGCAGCGCGTCGTGCGCTGGCAGCTGGCCAAGAAGCAGCAGGGCACGCACAAGGCCAAGGGCCGCGCCGAGATCGCGCGCACCGGCGCCAAGATGTACAAGCAGAAGGGTACGGGCCGCGCCCGCCACCATTCGGCTCGCGCCCCGCAGTTCCGCGGCGGCGGCAAGGCGCACGGCCCGGTCGTGCGCAGCCACGAGCACGACCTGCCGAAGAAGGTGCGCGCGCTCGGCCTCAAGCATGCTCTGTCGGCGAAGGCCAAGAGCGCGTCGATTATCATCGTTGACGAGCTGAAGCTGACCGAGGCCAAGACCAAGGCGCTGGTCGCGAATTTCGAGACGCTTGGCCTGACCAACGCGCTCGTCATCGGCGGCGCCGAGCTCGACCAGAACTTCAAGCTGGCGGCGACCAACATTCCGAACATCGACGTGCTGCCCATCCAGGGCATCAACGTCTACGACATTCTGCGCCGCGGCACGCTGGTCCTTTCCAAGGCCGCCGTCGAGGCTCTCGAGGAGCGCTTCAAATGACCGACCTTCGTCACTACGACGTGATCGTCTCGCCGGCGATCACCGAAAAGTCGACCATGGCTTCCGAGCAGAACCAGGTCGTCTTCAACGTCGCCAAGAAGGCGTCGAAGCCGGAAATCAAGGCCGCCGTCGAAGCCCTCTTCGGGGTCAAGGTTACGGCCGTGAACACGCTTGTCCGCAAGGGCAAGATCAAGCGCTTCCGCGGCACGATCGGCCGCCAGGGCGACGTCAAGAAGGCGGTTGTGACGCTGGCCGACGGCCAGTCGATCGACGTCGCGACGGGTCTCTGAGCAAGGCCGCGAGGACAGGACAATGGCACTCAAGAAATTCAACCCGGTAACGCCGAGCACCCGCCAGCTGGTCATCGTCGACCGCTCGGGCCTCTACAAGGGCAAGCCCGTGAAGGGCCTGACCGAAGGCCTGACCAAGTCGGGCGGCCGCAACAATTACGGCCGCATCACCGCCCGCTTCATCGGCGGCGGTCACAAGCGTTCGTACCGCATCATCGACTTCAAGCGCCGCAAGTTCGACGTCGTCGGCACGGTGGAGCGGATCGAATACGATCCGAACCGCACCGCCTTCATCGCGCTGATCAAGTATGACGACGGCGAGCTGTCCTACATCATCGCCCCGCAGCGCCTTGCCGCCGGCGACAAGATCGTGGCAGGCGAAGCGGTCGACGTGAAGCCGGGCAATGCGATGCCGTTGGCCTCGATGCCGGTCGGCACGATCGTCCACAACATCGAGCTGAAGCCGGGCAAGGGCGGCCAGGTCGCCCGTTCGGCGGGCGGTTACGCCCAGCTCGTCGGCCGCGACCAGGGCATGGCGATCCTGCGCCTCAACTCGGGCGAGCAGCGCGTCGTGCACGGTTCCTGCATGGCGACCGTCGGCGCGGTGTCGAACCCCGACCACGGCAACATCAATGACGGCAAAGCCGGCCGCACCGTGTGGCGCGGCAAGCGTCCGCACAATCGCGGCGTGGCCATGAACCCGGTCGATCACCCGCACGGCGGCGGCGAAGGCCGCACCTCGGGTGGCCGTCATCCGGTTTCGCCCTGGGGCAAGCCGACCAAGGGCAAGAAGACGCGGTCCAACAAGGCGACCGACAAGTTCATCGTGCGCTCGCGCCATCAGCGCAAGAGCTAAGAAGAGGTAACGCCAAGTGACTCGTTCGATTTGGAAAGGCCCCTTCATCGACGGCTACCTTCTCAAGAAGGTGGACAAGGTTCGTGAAGGCGGTCGCAATGAGGTGATCAAGATGTGGAGCCGTCGCTCCACCATCCTGCCGCAGTTCGTCGGCTTCACCTTCGGTGTCTACAACGGCCAGAAGCATGTTCCCGTCTCCGTGAACGAGGACATGGTCGGTCACAAGTTCGGTGAATTCGCTCCGACCCGGACCTATTACGGTCACGGCGCGGATAAGAAGGCGAAGAGGAAATAATCATGGGCAAGGCCAAAGCTCCGCGCAGGCTTGCTGACAACGAGGCGCGCGCCGTTCTGCGCACGATCCGTATCAGCCCGCAGAAGCTGAACCTGGTTGCCGCGCTGATCCGCGGCAAGAAGGTCGCGACAGCGCTTTCCGACCTCGAATTCTCGGCCAAGCGGATTTCCGGCACGGTCAAGAAGACGCTGGAATCGGCGATCGCCAACGCGGAAAACAACCACGACCTCGACGTCGACGCGCTGATCGTGGCGGAAGCCTATGTCGGCAAGTCGATCGTCATGAAGCGGTTCCACGCTCGTGGCCGTGGCCGCGCCAGCCGTATCGAAAAGCCGTTCTCGCACCTCACGATCGTCGTTCGTGAAGTCGAGGAAAAAGGGGAGGCCGCATAATGGGCCAGAAAGTCAATCCGATCGGGCTGCGTCTCGGCATCAACCGCACCTGGGATTCGCGCTGGTTCGCGAACACCGGCGAGTACGGCCAGCTGCTGCATGAGGACATCAAGATCCGCAAGTATCTTGAGAAGGAACTCAAGCAGGCCGCCATCTCCAAGGTCGTGATCGAGCGTCCGCACAAGAAGTGCCGCGTCACCATCCACGCGGCGCGTCCGGGCCTGATCATCGGCAAGAAGGGCGCCGACATCGAGAAGCTTCGCAAGAAGCTGATGGAGATGACGAAGTCCGAGACGCACCTCAACATCGTCGAGGTGCGCAAGCCGGAGATCGACGCCACGCTGATCGCGCAGTCGATCGCCCAGCAGCTGGAGCGCCGCATCGCGTTCCGCCGCGCCATGAAGCGCGCCGTTCAGTCGGCGATGCGTCTCGGCGCCGAGGGCATCCGCATCAACTGCTCGGGTCGACTGGGCGGCGCCGAAATCGCGCGCATGGAATGGTACCGCGAAGGCCGCGTGCCGCTGCATACGCTGCGCGCCGATGTCGACTACGGCACGGCCGAGGCGAACACCGCTTACGGCATCTGCGGCGTCAAGGTCTGGGTGTTCAAGGGCGAGATCCTGGAGCACGACCCGATGGCGTCGGAACGCCGGGCCACCGAGGGCGATCATGCGCATGGCGGCAGCGCCGGTGGTGAGCGCGAGCGCGGTCGCCGTCGCGAAAACGCCTGAGACATTTGAGAATTTGGAGTTAGAACGATGCTGCAGCCAAAGCGCACAAAGTTCCGCAAGCAGTTCAAGGGCCGCATCCACGGTACCGCCAAGGGCGGCACCAATCTGGATTTCGGCGGTTTCGGGCTGAAGGCGCTTGAGCCGAACCGCGTCACCGCGCGCGAGATCGAGGCGGCCCGCCGCGCGATCACCCGCGAGATGAAGCGCGCCGGCCGCGTCTGGATCCGGGTGTTCCCGGATCTGCCGGTCACCTCGAAGCCGACCGAAGTGCGTATGGGTAAAGGCAAGGGCGCCGTCGACTATTGGGCGGCGCGCGTCAAGCCTGGCCGCATCATGTTCGAGATCGACGGCGTCAGCGAAGAGACGGCGCGCGAGGCGCTGCGCCTCGGCGCGGCGAAGCTCTCGGTCAGGACGCGCTTCGTACAGCGCATCGCAGAATAAGGACGGGCCGATCATGAAAGCCGAAGACATCCGGACCAAGACCCAGGACCAGCTGACCGACGACCTGGCCAGCCTGAAGAAGGAGCAGTTCAACCTGCGCTTCCAGAAGGCCACCGGTCAGCTCGAGAAGACCGCGCGCGTGAAGCAGGTCCGCAGGGACATAGCGCGCATCAAGACCATCGCTGCGGAAAAGTCCGCGGCCAAGAAGGCTTAAGGACGAAAACCATGCCAAAGCGCATTCTGCAGGGCACCGTCGTCAGCGACAAGAATGAGAAGACGGTCGTCGTCAAGGTCGAACGGCGCTTCACGCATCCCGTGATGAAGAAGACCGTGCGCATGACCAAGAAGTACAAGGCGCACGACGAGAATAACGCCCACAAGGTCGGCGATCAGGTGTTCATCCAGGAATCGAAGCCGATTTCCAAGGACAAGCGCTGGATCGTCGTGTCTTCGGACCAGGCGTAAACAAACGAATTTTGGACAGACCGGGGAGGGGCTTCGAGCCTGTCCCGTTAGAAAAGAAGAAGGCGGCCAGTCATGATTCAGATGCAAACAAACCTCGACGTCGCGGATAATTCCGGCGCCCGTCGTGTCATGTGCATCAAGGTGCTGGGCGGCTCGAAGCGGAAATACGCCTCTGTCGGCGACATCATCGTGGTGTCGATCAAGGAAGCCATTCCGCGCGGCCGCGTGAAGAAGGGCGATGTGATGAAGGCGGTCGTTGTTCGCACGGCCAAGGACATCCGACGCCCGGACGG
>NZ_RZSG01000198.1:0-8608 GCF_003997725.1 Mesorhizobium sp. M4A.F.Ca.ET.050.02.1.1 | reverse complement strand
GGCGAAGCGTGACCGCCGTATCGGCCCAGGTGCGCGCCAGGTCCTGTTCGGCGCCACCGCCCGGCAGCGTCTCGTAGCGGTTCGGCAGCGCGGTGGCCGCGATCTGCCGGCCCGCCTTGTCGAAAGCGACGGACTTGATGACAGACGTGCCGGCGTCGATGCCGATCAGCACATCCCGCATCAGGCAAGCTCCATCCCGTGCGAAATCGCCCTGCCGTCCGCCTGGTCGAAGACGTGCAGGTTCTTCGGGTCGATGCTGACATTGATCGGCGCCCCTAGCTCGAGGCGGGTGCGGTCATGCTCGACCAGCACCAGCGAGCCGCCGGCGAAATCGGCGGCGATATGGGTCTGGTCACCAAGCCATTGGTTGGCCGAGACGGTGGCCGGCACGCCGTCCTTCGAGCGGCGTACCGCATAGGGCCTGACGCCGATGACGACGCGCTCGCGGGCAAGCAGTTGGTCGCGCACCGGGCCGCTGAAGGCGTCCTTGTCGTAGTCGAGCGACAAGCCGTCGGGCAGCCTCAGGCTGATCTTGCCGGCGACCGTGCCGACGAAGGCCTCGAAGACATTCATCGGCGGCTCGCCGACGAAGGTGCCGGTGAACAGGTTCGCCGGCCGCCGCTTGATCATGTCGGGCGTGTCGAACTGCTGCAGCACGCCGCCTTCCATCACCGCGATGCGGTCGGCGAGGGCGTTCGCCTCGGTCTGGTCGTGGGTGACGAGGATCGCGGTCAGGCCGCGCTCCTTGATGAAGTGCTTGATACGGCCGCGCAGCACGGCGCGCAGCTGCGGCTCGAGCTGGCCCATCGGCTCGTCGAGCAGGTGCAGGTCGGCGTTGCGGATCAGCGCCCGGCCGAGGCTGGCGCGCTGCTGCTGGCCGCCGGAGATCGAGCTCGGATAGCGCTCGAGGATGTCCTCAATCTCGAGCAACTTGGCGATGCTGGCGACCTTGGCGTCGACATCGCTCTTCGAAAGCCGCGCCGCCTTCAGCGCGAAGGCCATGTTCTCGCGCACGGTGAGCGGCGGATAGAGCGAGTAGCCCTCGAAGGCCATCGCCACGTTGCGCTTGACCGGCGCCAGTGTGTGCACCTTGCGGCCGGCGACGGCGATCTCGCCACGCGAAACCTCCTCGAAGCCAGCGATCATGCGCAGCGTCGAGGTCTTGCCGCAGCCCGACGAGCCGAGCAGCGCCACGATCTCGCCCCTGGCGATCCCGATCGTCAGGTTCTTCACCGCATGCACGCCGCGGTCGATCGGGCCGTAGAATTTGTCGACGCCGGAAATGGTGAGGGCGCTGGCGCTCATGCCGCTTCTCCGCTGCGCAAATTGACGACCCTATTGGCGCCGATGCGCTCGCCGCTCGCATGATCGAACAGCAGCGCGCTCTTGCTGTCGACGGCGATATGCGCCTTGCCCTCGGTCTGGCCCGGCGTTCCAGCCGGGCGCGAGACCAGGATCTCGCGGCCGCGCACGGTACGCACCAAGGTGACGATCTTTTCGTTGAGCGGCGTCTCGGCCTCGACGGTCACCGGAACGGCGCCGGGCGTGGCCTCGCCGACGAAGCTCAGCGCCTCGGGCCGCAGGCCGATGACGCAGTCGCGCCCGACCGCCGCCTCATAGGCGCCGGCGAGATGGACCTGGACGTTCGACAGGCCGACATAGATGCCCTTGGCGTCGCGGGCCGGCTTGACGTCGAGCAAATTGATGGTCGGATCGCCGAACAGCCTGGCGATCTCGACATTGGCCGGCTCGCGATAGATCTGCTCGGGCGTGCCGAGCTGGCGGATGACGCCTTGCGACATCACCGCGATGCGGTTGCCGAGCGCCATCGCCTCCTTGTAGTCCTGGGTGACGTAGACGACGGTCGCGCCGCGGTCATGCAGGAGCCGCGGCAGTTCAAGCCGCATCTCGAAGCGCAGTTTGGCATCGACGTTGCGCAAGGGATCGTCGAGCAGGAGAATTGGCGGCGAGCCGACCAGGGCGCGGGCAAGCGCAGTGCGCTGCTTCTGGCCGTTGGAGAGCGCGCGTGGCTTGTGGCTCAGCACATGGTCGATCTTGAGCAACTTGGCGACGCTCTCGACGCCGGCCTTGATAGTGCCTTGCGAGGAGTGCCTGGCCTCGAGCGGCGTCGCGATGTTGTCGAAGGCGCTCATATGCGGGAACAGCGCGAAATTCTGGAACGCCATGCCGACGCCGCGGAACTCGGCATCGACATCGGTCATGTCCTCGCCGCCGATGAGGATCTTGCCCTCGTCGGGGTCGATGACGCCGGCAACCATGCGCAGAAGCACCGTCTTGCCGGCGCCGGACGGACCGAACAGCACCAGCGTTTCGCCGTCGGCGACGGTCAGCGACAGATTGTCGAGGACCGTCTGGCTTTTGTAGCGCTTGACGACATTTTTCAGTTCGAGGCTGGCCATCGGAGCTACCCTTTCACGGCGCCGAGCGACAGGCCTTCGACGAGATAGCGCTGCGCGTAGAGCGCAAGCGCCAGCGTCGGCGTGATCGACAGCACGATCGCGGCCGAGATCTGGCCGTATTGAATGCCGGACGAGGTGATGAAGGCCAGTGCGCCGACCGTCACCGGCTGCTTGTCGGCGGAGGCGAGCACCAGCGCAAAGACGAAATTGTTCCAGGCGAAGATGAAGGCGAGCAGGCCGGCGGCGGCGATGCCCGGCCCGGCCAGCGGCAGCGCGATCTTGCGGAAGGTGGCGAACCAGGAATGGCCGCCGATCCGATAGGCGTATTCGATGTCGGCCGGGATGTCCTCGAAATAGCCGCGCACGATCCACAGGATGAGCGGCAGGCAGATCAGCTGGTAGACCCAGATCAGCCCGATATAGGTGTTAGCCAGTCCAAGCTTCTGGAAATAGAGGGTGAGCGGCAACAGCACCAGCAGCGCCGGCGCGAAGCGGAACGACAGCAGCGTGAAGGCGATGTCCTCCGAGCCGCGGAATTTGTGGCGGGCGAAAGCATAGGCCGCGGGCACGCCGAGCAGCAGCGAGACGGCAACCGAGGTGACCGACAGGAACACCGAATTCCAAAGGTTGCGCATGAAGGCGATGTCGAGCGTTCCGGCCGCCGTCACCAGCTTGCCGGTGATCAGCGCCGTGTAGTTGGCGAGCGTCGGCTCGAAGATCAGCTGCGGCGGGATGCGCAGGATCGTCTCGTTGGTCTGGAACGACATCATGAAGATCCAGGCGATCGGGAACATGAAGAAGATGACCACCAGCGTGAGCGCCACGCCGCGCAGGATGCGTTCGAGAAGCGAGGTGTGTTCCATCCCTGCCTCCTATGCCTGGCCGCGGGCGCGTTCGCGCAGCCGGAGCCAGTTCTTGATGAAGATGTTGGAGAGGAAATAGGTGATCGCCCACAGGATGATCATCAGCGCCGCCGAGCGTCCGACATTGGTCGACTGGAAGAAGTTGAGATAGGCCTCGACCTGGAAAACGGTCAGCGTGTCGCCGGGCCCTCCCTGGGTCATCGCGTAGATGATGTCGAACTGCTGGATTGAATCGAGCAGGCGGAACAGCGTCGCGGTCAGGATATAGGGCGTCAGCATCGGCAGGGTGATGCGGAAGAACACGAAGCTCCTCGGCACGCCGTCGAGCGCGGCCGCCTCGAAGGGTTGCGTCGGCAGGCTGCGCAGGCCGGCAAGCAGCAGGATCATGATGAAGGGCGTGTAGACCCAAATGTCGACCAGCACGACGGTGAGCAGCGCTGTCGACGGCGAGGAGGCCCAGCGGAAGTCCTGCAGGCCGATGAGGCTGGCAAGGTAGCTAAGCACGCCGAAGCCGGGATTGGTCATCAGCTTCCACATCAGGGCAGCCAGCGCCGGCGCCGTCATCAGCGGCATCAACAGCATGATCGAGATGAAGTTGTTCAGCGTCGAGCGCTTCTGCAACAGCATGGCGATGCCGAGGCCGAGCAGCAGTTCGAGCACCACGGTGATGCCGGCATAGAGCAGCGACACCTCGAGCGTGTTCCAGAACTTCGGGTCGGTGAAGAACGAAATGTAGTTGTCGCCCCAGTTGAATTGCCTGGCCCATGGCTGACTCAGCCGGTAGCGCTGGAAGGAATAGACCACCGAGGTCAGGAACGGGATCAGGATGCCGATGCAGACCAGGAGCGCCGGCAGGCTGAGGAGATAGGGCAGAACCCGCTTGCTGATCCTGAAGCCGGAGGGTCTGTGGACTGTCGTCGCCGCGGTCATCGCGCTCTTCCGTTATCCCGGTTGCTCCGCCCTGCCGGCCGCCCAAGGGAGCAAGGCGGCCGGTCGGGCGTTGGCGAAGCATACCGCTTCGCCTCGCGAGTGTCGTTGAGGGTCGCGGCTGGCCCGCGTTGCGCGCCAGCCGCTGCCCGATATCAGCCGAGGCCGGCCTCCTTGAGCTGGCCGTTGATGCTCTCGGCCAGCTTGTCGAGGCCCTCGTCGATCGGCACTTCCTTGGCCACCATCTTCTGCAGCGTCGCGGCCCATTCGGTGGTGAGGTCGAAGAACAGCGGCTGCGCCGTGAACTTGATGCTGGCGCCGGGCGCCGAGGCGTCGAACATCTCGACATAGCCCGGATAGCTCTTGTTCAGCTTCTCACGGAACACCTCGTCCTTCCAGACCGACTGCCGGACCGGATTGACGAAGTCCATCTTGGTGGCGCCGAACAGGCAATGGTCGAGCCCGGAAGCCCACTGCAGGAAGTACCAGGTGGCGTCCTTGTCCTTGGAGAAGTTGGACATCGACAGCGACCAGATCCAGATGTTGGGCGTCGGCGCCTTGGCGGCCGGATTGGCCTTGAAGCCGGCGAAGGCGAGCTGGCCGGCCATCTTGTTGGTGCCGCCATTCATGAAGTAGCCGAGGATGTCGGCGTCGAAGATCATCGCCGAGGCGCCGGCGCCGAGATCGGTACCGACCTGGTACCAGGTGTAGGTCGACCAGTCCTTCGGGCCGCTCTCCTGGATCATCTGCACCCATTGCTTGTGGAAGGCCTTGGATTCGGCGGTGTTCATGGCAGCAGACAACTTGCCGTCGGCCGACACGTTGAGGTCCTTCTGGTCGAAATTGGCATAGGCCGACAGGAAGCCCGGATGGATCGTCGCCCAGGAGCGCGAACCGCGCACGCCGATGCCATAGACGCCGCCACCGACATCCTTGGTGAGCTTGGCGGCCGCTGCCACCATCTCGTCCATGCTGCCGGGAACCTTGACGCCGGCCTTGTCGAACATCGCCTTGTTGTAGGTGATGTTGTTCTGCTCGAAGCCCCACGGAATGCACCATTGCTTGGCGTCTTCCGAACCCAGCGCGCCGCCGGGCTTGCCGTTCCAGGCGCAGGAGTTCTTGACGCCGGGCAGGAAGTCGTCCCAGGCATATTTCGGATTGGTCTTGGCCGGGTCCTTGATCCACTCGTTGAGGTCGGTGATCCAGCCGGCCGGGCCATAGGTCCAGGTCATGTAGGCGCCGGTCATGAAGGCGTCGTATTCGGAGGAGCTCGCCGAGAGCGCCGCGGTGACCTTGTCGAAATAGACGTCTTCCGGGAACACGTCATAGACGACGTTCATGCCGGTCAGCTGCTTGAAATTGTCGAGGTCGGCGATCATCGCATCGGCATAGGGATGCTTGTTGAGCAAGAGCTTGATGGTCTTGCCCTTGTGCGCCTGCCAGTCGAAATCGGCGGCGAGCGCGCGGGTCTGGCCCAGATTGAGCAAGACACCGGCGGTGCTTGCGGCAAGGCCCATGGCGCCCAGTCCCCTGATCAGTCCACGGCGGTCGACTTGTCCACGCAGGAACGCGTCGATCAGGTCTTTTTCTTTCTCATGCATGTCCTCTTCTCCTCCACAGGGTAGTTTCAACCAAAGCGGTGCCGGCTACCCGACCGGCGTCTGTTCCACGAGCGATCGCGCCGTCCGCTCGTCGGTTATCAGGCCCTTGAGGTAGCGGCCCTCCAGCACTGACTTGATGGCTCGAACCTTCACCTTGCCGCCGGCGACGGCGACGATCCTGCGGTTGGCGATGTCCTCGCGGGCGAGCGCCAGGGCGCGGCTGGAAACCGTGGTCGCCACTGGCTTGCCGGCCTCGTCGAAGAAATGGCCAAGCAGTTCGCCGACGGCGCCGTTGCGGCGGGTCTCCTCCATCTCGCCCTTGTCGATCATGCCGGTGGCGACCAGCGAGGCCTCCTGCTCTGCGGTGCCGATGCCGGCCAGCAGCAGGTCGGCGGACCTGGCGAGATCGAAGACCTCGCTGACGCCCTTCTGGCCGAGCAGCACGGCGCGGTCCTCGACCGTGTTGGCGAACATCGGCACCGGCATGACATAGGCCTCGGCGCCGGTGCGCTCGGCGAGGCGATGGATCACGTCATGCGGGTTGGCCGAGAATTTGCGCGTCAGGCCGCCGAGCAGCGAGACGAAGCGGATCCCGTCGGCCGAGATGCGCGGCAGGTATTCGACGCAGGCCGCGAGCGTGCGGCCATGGCCGACGCCAATCAGGGTGCCCTCGCCGCGCTCGATCTCGCGCTTGAGGAACTGAGCGCCGGCAATGCCCAGCGCCTTGAGCGGCAGGTCTTCCGGATCGAAGTCCGGCACCACCTCGCAATAGTCGAGACCGTAGCGGCCGGACAGTTCGTCCTCCAGCGCCACGCATTCGGAGATCTCGCCGTCGATATAGACCTTAACCAGCCCTTCCTGGTTGGCCTTGGTGATGAGGCGATGCGCCTTGAGGCTGGTCAGGCCGAGCCGCTTGGCGACCTCGGCCTGGGTCAGGCCGCCGGCATAGTGAAGCCAGGCGGCGCGAGCGGCCATGCTGGTCTCATCGTCGCGCAGGAGGCCGTTGCCGAACCCAACCATTTCCGCCCTTTTGATATTTTTATCAGTTGCTGCAAAATTTTTCACAAGGCTACACCGGAGTCAAGCGGCGCCTGTCTCAAAATCGTGCAAGGGGCGCGATAGACGGCGCCAGTGCTCCGGGCCGCCAAGGAACCTTCAGCCCTTCAACGGGGTTGAAGTCGTTGGGAACAAGGAGTGGCGCGGCGCGCGCGCCTCTTTGAACGATGTTCGAGCCGCTTTGCTGCGATATGCCGCTTCACCCGACCTGGCCCGACCTCGCCGCGCGGCTCGTCTTCACACTCTTGGCGGGCTTCCTGATCGGTCTGAACAGGGAGGCACGCGGCCATACCGCCGGGCTGCGAACGACAATACTGGTCGGCCTTGCCGCGGCCATCGCCATGATCCAGGCCAATATGTTGCTCGACGTGGCCGGCAAGGGCACGGACTCTTTCGTCCGCATGGACGTGCTGCGTTTTCCGTTGGGTGTGCTGACCGGCGTCGGGTTCATCGGCGGCGGCGCCATCCTGCGGCGCGGCGATCTCGTGACCGGCGTCACCACCGCCGCCACGATGTGGATCATGACCATGATCGGCCTCGCCTTCGGCGGCGGCCAGTTCGGCCTTGGCGCGATCGCGACGGTGATGACGCTGGTGACGCTGCAGGCGCTGAAATGGGTCGACCTCAGGATCCCGCGCGACCACCATGCGATCCTGGCGGTCTCATGGCCGAATGGCTCTCCGCCGGTTCTCAGGGACATGGTCGGTCCGCTCGGCTATGACGCGCGCTTTATCGGCATGGAGCATGACGCCGACCGCGACCGGTTCGTCCATTCCTTCAATCTCGCATGGAAGCAACCGGATGCCGTCGAGCCTTCGGTGGAAATCCTGGCCGTGGTCGGCCGGCACTGCGAGGTCGAGCGCTTCGAGCTGATCAGCGAGAAGGCGGCCTGATCCTCGCTGAACGGCCGCAGCGGCAGGCTTACTCGCCTGCCTTGAGTGGTTCGGTGTCGGCTCGGATCAGCTTGATGTCCGCCCCTGCCGCCCAGGCGCCGATGTCTTCCCGACGCAGCGCTGCCGCCATCATATCTGGGAAATGATCGGGCGTGCAGGCGAAAACCGGAACCCCGAGCGCGGCGACCGATCCAGCCATCGCGGGATCATAGCCGGGACGACCCTGATCGGTGAGCGCCAGCAGCACGACGACATTGACGCCCGACCGGACCAGCGCTGCCAGCCGCTTGAGAAGCTCCTGGCCGTTGCCGCCCTCGTAGAGGTCGGTGATCAAAATGAAATGCGCCTTGGTCGGCCGCTCGATCCGCTCGGCGCAATAGGCGACCGCCTGGTTGATGTCGGTGCCGCCGCCAAGCTGGACGCCGAACAGCACCTCGACCGGATCGCTGAGCTCCTCCGTCAGGTCGACGATCGCCGTGTCGAAGCAGACCAGCTTGGTGCGCACCACCGGCAGCGAGGCCATCACCGCAGCGAAGATAGAGGCGTAGATGACCGAGCTTGCCATCGAGCCGGACTGGTCAACGCACAGCGTCACCTCGTCGAGGTCGACCAGCCGGCGCTGACGCCGCATGAAGCCGACCAGCCTTTCCGGCACGACCGTCTTGTGGTCGGGCTGATAGTGGCGAAGGTTCGCCGCGATGGTGCGCGGCCAGTCGATGTCGCGCTGCCGTGGCCGGTTGGTGCGCCGCGACCGGTCGAGCGCGCCGCGGATCGCCTCGGCGGTCTTTTGCTCGAGGCGCTGCATCAGCTTGGCGACGATGTCGGAGATGATCGAACGGGCGATATCC
>NZ_RZSG01000197.1:0-8611 GCF_003997725.1 Mesorhizobium sp. M4A.F.Ca.ET.050.02.1.1 | reverse complement strand
CCTCCCCCCGCCGCCTCGCTCCTCGCCGCCCGCCGCCGCACCCCGCCCGCCGTCCGCTTCACCTTCTTCGCCCCTGTCAGCTCGTGCATGGCATCGAGCTGCATCTGCTGCATTTCCGCCAGCCGCTGCCATTGGCGCGAGATCAGGTAGTCGAGCTTTTCGTGCAGGTGCCGCACTTCCAGCTCGGCCTTCAGGTTCACCCGGTAGTCGTTGAAGGAGCGCAGCCGGTCCTTCGCTTCCTGCCGCTTCTGGCTCATCATGATCACCGGCGCCTGGATAGCGGCGATGCAGGACAGCATCAGGTTGAGCAGGATGAACGGGTAGGGGTCGAAGGCGCCCGCCATGCCCTCGAACAGGTTGATGCCGATCCAGATCAAGAGCACGCTGGCGAACGAGATCAGGAACCACCAGCTGCCGCCGAACTCGGCCATCGAGTCGGAGACGCGGTCGGCGAACGAGCGGTGCTCCTCGAACTCCTCTTCCGAGTTTTCCGAGATCGTGTCCTGCCTGGCGATCGATTCGACCACCTGGCGGTCGAGCTCGGAGAATTCGCCGTGCTCCTGCTGCAGCAGTTCTTCCATGTAGCGCATGCGGTAGCGGGCGAGCTCCTCGCGGCTGATGCGGGCGCCGCGCGGCAGGTCGGGATGGTCGGCGCGGATGCGGTCGGAAAGGCTCGGCCGCAAATCGTCGATGCGCACCAGGTCGCGCTTGCGGAATTTCCGGCCGCTGATCGCCGACGGTTTTTTCTTCGGTTTTACCCGCGATGCGGCAGGTCCGGCCGGGGCGGGCTCGGAATCCGGCACCTCCGGCGCTTCGAGGATCTCGTCGGCCGCTTCGTGCAGGTCTTCCGGCAAGGTGGAGGCCTCGAGATATTCGCCGGCCGAGTGGGTTTCGTCGTCTTCCGTCTTCTGCGCCTTCGGGTCGCCGGCCATGGTCAGTGCTCCTGTTTCGGCTTCTGCGATACGATACGCCAAGCCGGCGCGGCATATCCATCGCGACTGTGTAACTGGTGTGACCGAACAAGTTGTTGTGATGGGGGTGGTGCGGGCTGTGACTTGGTCGCGGAATGCGGCGGCGCAAGGTTGAGATCGGTGGTGATCCTTCGCGCCCCCCCTCTGTCCTGCCGGACATCTCCCACTCAAGGGGGGAGATCGGCAGCCTTGGCGCCGCGCCCCTCATTGACGTTGGAGGTGGGCGAAACCCGACGCGACATCCAATCTCCCCCCTTGAGGGGGAGATGGCCGGCAGGCCAGAGGGGGGTGCCTCGGGCCGGCGTTTCGAAGCTTTTACGGTTCTGGCAAACCGGGAAGCGCCGACCCCGTCGGCTGCTGCCCGGCATACATCAGCCTTGTCTTGGCATCCGCCGCCATCGGCGAAAGGCTGCGCTGGATCAGTGCCTCGACATGGTCGTTGCGCTGGCGCGCGCTTTCGGCGCCCATCACCACCACGATCAGCTGGCGGCCGTCGGCATTGTAGGAAGTGACGATGTTGTAGCCGGAGGCCCTGATGTAGCCGGTCTTGATGCCGTCGACGCCGCGCACCCGGCCGAGCATGTCGTTGTGGCCGCGCACCAGCCGGCCGCGGAACATGAAGTCGCTCTCGGAGAAATAGTGGAAATGCTGCGGGAAGCGGTTGCGTAGCGCCATGCCCAGCACCGCCATGTCGCGCGCCGTCGTCATCTGGCTGCCGTCGGGCAGGCCCGAAGCGTTGCGGAAGGAGGTGCTCGTCATGCCGAGGCTTCGCGCCTTGGTGGTCATCATGGCGGCGAACTGGTCCTGCGAGCCGCCGAGATATTCGCCGACCGCCACCGCCACGTCATTGGCCGATTTGACCACGATGGCCCGGATGGCGGAATCGACGTCGATCGTCTCGCCGCGCCTGAAGCGCAGCTTGGTCGGCGGCTGCCGGGAGGCATTGTCCGAAACCGGGATCTGCGTCTCCTTGCTCACCCGGCCGCTCTCCAGCGCCTCGAACAGCAGATAGAGCGTCATCATCTTGGTCAGCGAGGCCGGATAGCGCTGCGCCGTCGAATTGACCTCGAACAGCTGCTTGCCGCTGCGCGCATCGACGACGATCGCCGCATAGCGCTGCGGCTGCGCCGGCACCGCCAATACACTGTCCGGCGCGACGGTGGTGCAGCCGGCGACCATCGCCAGCAGCGCGAACGCCATCAAGATCTTCTGGAGGAGCGGGAAAGGGTCGGACAGGCGCAAGTCGAATCCGGCTGTTGCTGAGAGGGCCGGACCCTAGCCTAAGCCGATTGCTGCGTCCAACTGGTTAACGGGGGTCTCAAAGCTGTCTCAACAGCTTAAGGGTGGCGACGGGCTCGGAACGACACCAAAGCCGGCGCTGCCCCTCACCTGGCTGCCGGCACCCTCTCCCCGTATAGTGACGGGGCGAGGGGCGCTGTCATCGCCGGTTTCGCCAATCACCAACGTTGCAAGAAGGGCGCCAATGCTGCGGCCAGCCCCTTTCTCCCCGTCACTATACGGGGAGAAATGCCCGGCAGGGCAATGAGGGGCGGCGCCAACATCGGCAAATTGGCGATTCCTGCGCGAGCGGCGCTATACCTTGCCGCTCGTAGCTATCACTTCGTCGGTAGACACCTCCCACACCCCACCGCCCCGAAAACGCCCGCTTGCTGTCCTGTTTTCCCGGCGGGGCCGCGCTGCTACCATGCGCGCGGATTTGGTTTGGGGGATCGACATGACAGGTGACATCGGCGCCGCCGCACCATCTCTTATCCGGGCATCGCTCAGCCGCACCGGCAAATGGGCCGGCAGCGTCGCTTTCGTCAGCGGCGCGGTGTCGGACGTGCTCAACCCGCTCGGGCCGTTCGCCGCCTATATCGCGCTCGTCGCTTCCGTTGCGGCCGCGATCATCGCCATCGCCATCGTGCTGAGGCTTGTGCTGGCGACCAAGGCCATGCCGGCGCTGATCTTCGCCACAAGTGCGGCGGCGATCGCCGGCGGCGTCTATACCGTGCAGCAGGAAACGAATTCGCAGAACGGCATCATCGCCACTCTGGTGCCGGCGGTGGCCGAGCTGCAGCAGTCGCTGGGCATCGTCTCCGAAAAGGTCGCCAGGATCGAAAGGACGGTCACCGAGACGCAAAAGACGGTCGAGGAGGTCAAGAAATCGACCGACACGGTGGCGCAGAAGACGCAGGAGATAGCCGCCGCCGAAAAACAGCAGACCGAGCAGGGCGCCGAAACCCAGAAGGCGGTCGAGGCGGTCAAGCAATCGACCGACACCGTCGCGCAGAAGGCCGAGGAGATCGCCTCGGCACAGAAACAGCAGACCGAGCAGGGCGCCGAAACCCAGAAGGCGGTCGAGGCGGTCAAGCAGACCACCGACACGCTGGCCGCCGGCCAGCAGCAGGCGGCCGCGCAGGCCGAGAAGCTGCAGGCGACGACCGAGCAGATTGCCGCTTCCATCGACACCATCGCCAAGGGCTTTGCCGCGCTCGCCGCGCAGGGCGGCGCGATCGCCGACCCCAAGCGTCCCGATGAGTACTATCACAATGCCCGCGTCTACGAATTGTCGGGCGACATGCTCAACGCCAGGCGGTCCTATCTCGCCTTCGCCAACTTCGATGTCGACGCCATCGACCCTTATACGCGCTTCGCCACCTTGCTTCGGGTCCAGGACGGTAAGGCCGGCGCCCGCGAGGTGTTCGGCCAGTTGGCCGACAAGGCCAAGGCGTCGGCGATCAAGCTCGTCCATCTCGAGCAGTTCGACGATGCCCAGCGTCTCGACAAGCTGAACACCTTCATAGCGGCCCATCCCGACTATGCGCCTGCCTATTTCCTCCTGGCGCAGGAGTTTTCCGAGGATCGCCTCGGTAGCCAGTCGCTGTCCGACAAGCGCAGCGAGGCCGAGGCGCTGACCAAGTTCGTCTCCTACGAGAAGGATGGCGGGCTGCTCAAATATTTCGTCGACCAGAGGGAGCTCGCCGACTGGCTGGAGCGCAGCCGCAGCCGGCTGGCCGTCGTCGGCGACGTGCTCGATCCGCAGCGCTTCGCCCCGACATTGACGCCGATGCGCTCCAATGCCGGCTGGACGATCACCATTTCGCTGCCCGAGGCGGCGACCGGCATTTCCTGGCGCCTCGGCGAGACCGGCCCGTTCACCGACACCGGGCTGATGGCGATGAACGACCAGCGGACGGGCAAGCCGATGCCCAATTCGAGCTTCGAATTGCCGGACAGCACCACGGCCACCACGATCGGCATCAAATATCTCGACATCAGGGGCCGCGAGACCGGCCCGTTCGCCATAAGATTCGATCCGGACTCGGCGCTGCAGCAAGGCGACAAGCAGATCCTCGACCAGTTCTGGACCTCGTGGATCGCCTTCGACGCCGGCGGCAACAACGGCCTGGTCTATTTCACGCAAATGCTGTCCTACCGCTGCGCCATCAAGGAGGTGCATTACGGCCTGGACGGCGCCGCCCCCGACAAGGAAATCAAGATGCCGCCCTGCGACAAGAAGGACCCCTACGCCATCCCCTACGACTACCAGCCCTATTTCAAGGTCGCCGACAGCGTGAAGTCGATGTCGGTGCAGGTGACCTATACGGATGGCACCAAGTCGCCGGTCAGGGAGTATAAAAGGCAGTAGGGGCGGCCCGTTTGTAGCGTCTCAACCTACCGCACCCTTTCTAACGTTGGCGCCGCCCCTCACCTGCCTGCCGGCATTCTCTCCCGGTATAGTGACGGGGAGAGGGGCGCTCTCATCGCCGGTTTCGCCAATCAGCAACGCTGCAGGAGGGCACCGGCGCTGCGGCCAGCCCATTTCTCCCCGTCACTATACGGGGAGAAATGCCCGGCAGGGCAATGAGGGGCGGCGCCGACTTCCATTCTGATGCAAAATGCCTTTCGCAGCGCTTGCACTTCGCACACCACGCGGGCTTTGCTGGCGCCAAAGATTCGCGAGGGTGACAGGCATGGATACGGTCACGATCAAGGCAAAGGGCATTTCGGTCACGCTCGACCTTGCGGTCGGCCACATCGCCGACATGACGGTCGAGGCCGACGGCCGCCGCCTGCAGCCTCTGCATCGCGCGCCCTGGGTCGGCGCGCCGCGCGAGAGCCTGCCGCAAGACCTGCCGGAAGGCACGGTACGGCTCTCTGGCGATTTCCTCTGCGCGCCGTTTTCGCGCGCCGATGTCGAGGAGGCGCCGCTGCATGGCTGGCCGGCCAACAGCGCCTGGGACCTGGTTGAAGATAGCGCCATCAGCGATGGCTGGCGCGCCAGCTTCCGGCTGCGCCGCAAGGTCATGGGTGCCAGCGTCGACAAGGTGCTGACGCTGCGTGACAACCACCCCTTCCTCTATCAGGAGCATGTCTTTTTCGGCGGCGCCGGCGCCATTTCCGTCGCCCACCATCCAATGACGGTGATGCGCGGTGGCGGGTCTCTCGCCTTCTCGCCGAAACGCTACGCGGCGAGTCCGGCCGACCCGCTGGAGCCCGACCCGGCGCGCGGCCGTTTCTTGCTCGCCTATCCTGCACGCTCCGCCGATCTCCGGCATTTTCCCACCGCCGCTGGCGGCACCGCCGATCTCACCGACTACCGCATGGAGGACAGGCGCGAGGATTTCCTGACGCTGGTCGAGGCCGATCATGGCGGGCCGGGCTGGACGGCTTTGGCGCGCCATGCCGAGCAGGATCTTGTTCTGGTGCTGAAAAACGCGGCCGAACTGCCCATCACCATGCTGTGGTTCAGCAATGGCGGCCGCGACTATGCGCCGTGGAGTGGCCGCCATCTCGGCGTGCTCGGCATCGAGGACGGCCGCGCCGCGGTCGGCCATGCCGCCTCGCTCGGCGACAACTGGCTGAAGCGCGAAGGCGTCGCCACCGCCTTTGCGCTTGCCGAAGGCCGCAGCGTTTCCTTCCGCCACGTCATCGGCGCCGTGCCTTTCTCTGACGGCGAGCCGCCGCGCGACTTTGAGACCGCGCGCGATCACATGCGCATCGCCGGTGCCGACGGCACGGTTCGGGAGATCGCCTTCGACGGGGATTTCCTGCGCCTTGGCCGCTCGGTTCCGGCCTGAGCGCCGGGCATCCCGCGCGGGTTTGAAATTTCCGCCGACTGCCGCCAAGATGTGGCCGAAAATCGCTACCGGAAAGGCGCCGATGTCCGAGATCGCCCATATCACAGCCGCCATCTTCAAGCGCGCCGGCAAGGCCAAGCGCTTCATCGTCGCCATCGCCGGACCTCCGGGCGCCGGCAAGTCGACCCTGTCCGGCAGGCTGCATGACCTGCTGCCGGAAGGCGCTTCCGAAGTCGTGCCGATGGATGGCTTCCACTTTGACGATATCGTGCTCAACCGCCGTGGCCTGCGCTGGCGCAAGGGCGCCCCGGAAACCTTCGATTTCGGCGGCTTCGAGACGCTGCTGAAGCGCATCCGTTCGGGCGAGCCGGACATTGCCATTCCGGTGTTCGACCGCAGCATGGAACTGTCGCGCGCCGCGGCCGAAATCATTGGCGCCGACACCAAGTTCATCCTGGTCGAGGGCAATTATCTGCTGCTCGACGAGGAGCCTTGGTCCCGTCTGGCGCCTCTGTTCGATTTCACCATCTTCGTCGACGTGCCGCGGGGCGAGCTCGAGCGCCGCCTGATGGAGCGCTGGCGCGGCCATGGTCGCTCCGACGAGGACGCCCGCGCCTGGATCGCCTCCAACGACATGCCCAACATCGATCGCGTGCTGGCCCGGCGGCGGGTCGCCGATCTCGTCATCGGCGAACCGGGCTAAGGCGAACTCGTTCAATTTGCAGCAATTTCCGAGCGGAACCTTAAGACTTTCCGGTCGTTATGCCGACATCCTGATTGTGTCGTTTGAAGGACTCGTCCGATGGCTACCAGCACAAGAAAACCCGTCAAGGGCAAGGCAGCTCCGCGCAAGGCCACCCAAGCGAAAACCGGCGCCGGCCCGGCAATCGCCGAGCGCTCGAAGGATGCCAAGCCAGCCTTCGGCAAGGCGGCGCCCAAGAAGGTGGTGCCGGGCGCGGTGCACAAGGCCGCCGTGAAGGCGCCGAAATCGCACAAGCCGGCGGCCGCCAAGTCGGGCCCGATCCGCACCGTGGCAAGCATTGCAACCGGCGCGGTGGCCGCCACAGCGCGGCTCGCGGCTTCGGTGATTGGCAAGGGTGGCGCGAAAGCCAAGGCGAAGTAGGCGGAGAGATCGCTTCCAGGCGAGCTGGATCAGCCCCTTGCCGGGATGGTGAGTCCCTTTTGCACCGCCGGGCGCCCCAATCCGCGCTCCAGCCATGCCGCAACGATCGGAAAATCGTCGAAGCCGACGAGCTCGCGCGCCTCGTAGAAGCCGATCAAATTGCGTACCCAGCCGAGCATCGAGATGTCGGCGATGGTGTAGTCGTCGTCCATGATCCAGCTGCGGCCCTTGAGCCTGGTTTCGAGCACGCCGATCAGCCGCCGCGATTCGTCGCGATAGCGCTCCAGCGGCCTCTTGTCGGCGATCTCGCGTCCAGCGAATTTGTTGAAGAAGCCGACCTGACCGAACATCGGCCCGATTGCCGCCATCTGGAAGAACACCCACTGGATCGTCTCGTAGCGACGGATGGGATCGGCGGGAATCAGCTTGCCGGTCTTGTCGGCGAGATAGAGCAGGATGGCGCCGGATTCGAACAGGCCAATCGGCTCTCCGCCCGGGCCGTTCGGATCGATCATCGCCGGTATCTTGCCGTTGGGGTTGAGCGACAGGAATTCCGGCGTCCAGCTCTCGTTCTTGCCAATATTCACCGGATGCGGCTCGTAGGGCAGGCCGATCTCCTCCAGCGCGATCGATACTTTCACGCCATTGGGCGTCGGCCATGAATAGAGCTGGATGCGCTCGGGGTACTTGGCCAGCCAGCGCTTGGCGATCGGAAAGGCGGACAGGTCGGTCATCGAAGGCTCCTGGACGGGAATGCACGCTGAACGGCGGGGTCGTGGCGGGTCGCCAAAAATTAGGCGCGGGGTCCGCCTCGATCAATATGCCGGCCACGGTTGCGCGGGGCGGACCGTCAACGAAAAATGAGCCGGCAGGGATCGACGCTATCAGACCGCCTTGAACGCCAGCACCGCATTGGTGCCGCCAAAGGCGAAACTGTTGCTGAGCGCTGTGCGCACCTTGCGTTCGCGCGCGACATTCGGCGTCACGTCGAGATCGCAATCCGGGTCGGCCTCGCGGAAATTCGCGGTCGGCGGCACGATGCCGTCGCGGATCGCCATCACGCAGGCGATCATTTCCAGCCCGCCGGAGGCGCCGAGGCAATGCGCATGCATCGACTTGGTCGAGGAGACCGAGAGCGTGCGCACATGCTCGCCGAAGACGCGCTTGATCGCCGCCGTCTCGATCTGGTCGTTGGCCTTGGTGCCGGTGCCGTGCGCGTTGAGATAGTCGACATCCTCCGGATTGAGGCCGGCGTCGACAAGGCAGAAGCGCATCGCCGCTTCCGGTCCCTCGATGGTCGGCGCGACGATGTCGGAGGCGTCGGCGGAGAGGCCGGCGCCGGCGATTTCGGCAAGGATGGTGGCGCCGCGCGCCATCGCGTGGTCATAGCTTTCCAGCACCGCCATGCCGGCGCCTTCGCCAAGCACCAGGCC
>NZ_RZSG01000196.1:0-8641 GCF_003997725.1 Mesorhizobium sp. M4A.F.Ca.ET.050.02.1.1 | reverse complement strand
GTGCAGAAGCAGCGCCATGACCGGCCCCAGCAGCGGGAAGGCGATCAGCTGGTCGTCGATGCCGGGCACGGGCTCGATGTCGATGCGGCGGGCATCGCTGATCAGGAAAGCGCCGACCGCCTCCCAGGCGAGATACTGCCGCGCCGGCTCGAAGCGAAAGGCGGTTCCGGCCACGAGCTGGAGTCCTGGATGGTCGATCGGGCCCACCGCGATCACAATGTCTGGCTCGGCCGGCGCCGTGGCCTCCAGTTCGGGCAAGGCCACCTCCGACCTAATCGTCAGCCCATAGGCCCGGTAGAAGCGGCGCTCCCGGCCGCTCTTTTCGACCGGCTCAGCCGAATTCTGACGGAGTGCGGGCGCGAGCGAACCGTTGATGGACATCATGCGAGGCTCCCGCCGAGTTTGACCTGGCGCAGCCAGAGCGACAGCGAGGTCGAGCGCCAGACATACTGCACGTCGAGCGGCGCGGCCCCGTCCGGCCGCCGCAGGATGCGGGCATAGGCTGCGGCTACTTCCGGCAGGTTGACATAGGGCGCGATCAGGCCGGCGTCCGACACCAGCACCTTGTGCAGCAGGTCGCGATGGTTGCCGACCATGCCCTTCACCAGATTGGCCGTGAAATCGATCTTGTCGCGTCGCCACTGCACAGCGGGCGGCAGAATGCCGTCCATGGCGCGGCGCAGCACGTAGCGGCCGAAGCCGCTGCTCAGCTTCTCCTTGCCCGGCAGCGCCAGGCAGAACTCGACCAGCGGCTTGTCCCAGAACGGATAGCGCGGCTCGACGCCGAAATTGGCGGCGGCCTTGTCGAGCACCTCGAAGGCGTGCGGCACCAGCCCCGTCGACAGGATCCAGCGATGCGTCAGCGCCTCGCTGGCGCTGACGCTGGACGGCATGTAGCCGGCCCTGTGGAACCGTTCGGCAAGCTCGGTGCGCCGGGCAAGCTCCGGGTTGACCAAGCCGCCCCAGCCGCGCGGCGCAGGCGCCGGCCCGCGCCGCAGCCTGCCGAGGACGCGATTGGCCATCCCCCTCAGTTTCGCGATCCGCCAGGCCGGCCCGTAGACGGTCAGGAATTTGAAGTACATGCCGAGCATGCCGTCGCCATAGGTATTCGAGGCGCCGCGCAATTCCCGCCACAGCTCCATCCACCTGCCGGCATCGGCCAGCTCGTGCAGATGGCCGTGGCCTTGCGACACCACCTCGTCGCCGCCATGGCCGTCGAGCAGCACCTTCATGCGCTGCGCGTCGGCGGTCCGGTAGATGCTGCGGGTCAGCGACAGGCCGGGCGCCAGGAACGTGCCTTCCTGCTCCTCCAGGATGCGCTCGAACTCGGCGAAGGGCGCATAGTTGCCCACGCTGATCAGCGTGCTGTCGAGGCCTGGCCTTTCAAGCACGGCGTCGATGAAAGGCTTCTCGTCCATCGAGGAGCCTTTCTCGAAGATCAGCGAGAAGGTCGGCAGTCCGGGCTTGCGCGTCGCGGCTCTCGCAAGCCCGGCCACGCAGGCGATTGAGGAGGAATCGAGGCCGCCGCTCAGCATCGCGCCGACCGCATCGGTTCCGCGCATGCGATTGTGGACCGACTGCTTGAACAAATGTCCGAACTCCTCGGCGGCATCCGACCGGAGCGGCCGTCCCGAGGGTTGGATCTGCCAGTAGCGGCGCAGCACCACCTGGCTGTCCGTCACCGTCAGGCTGTGGCGGGCCGGCAAGCGGAAGATGTCGGTGTAGGCGGTGGATTGCGGATCATCCGTCAGCCCGGCCAGGAAGCCGGAAATCTGGTGCTCGCTGATGCGCGCGCTGGTGTCGTCGAGGCCAAGGATCGGTCCGATCTCCGAGGCGAAGGCGAAACGCCGGTCGCTCGCGTGATAATAGAAGGGTTTGACGCCGAAATGGTCGCGGGCGCAAAACAGCGCCCGGCGTTCGCTGTCCCAGATGGCGAAGGCAAAGTCGCCTTGCAGATGGGTGGGGCTGGCATCCCCCCAAGTGAGATAGGCGCGCATCACAAGCATGGCGTCGGCGACCGACTTGTCCCGGATGCCGAGCCGCGCCAGCAATTCGTCGCGATTGTCCAGCCGGCAGTCGGCGGTGATCGCCAGCCTGCCGCCGGCCATCGTCAGCGGACCCGGCCCGGCTTCGTCGGTCGTGTTCAGCCAGGCATGGCCGAGGGCTATCGCCGTGTCCGACCACCACGAGGCGCCGTCACGGGCGCGATGCCGCATGCGCGCCAGCATTTGCTGGATGTCGGCGGCGGTGGCGGGTTTGCCAGCCCGTCTGGACAGGATTCCGGCGACGCCGCTCATCGTTCACTGACCGTGGTCGACGAGATGGGCAAACCCGGCAAGGGAGCCGCCAAGCACGATCTGATTGCCGCTCATCAGCCAGGCATGCGCTTTCAGTTCGGCTCCGGTGTCCTGCGCGATGCCGATGCGTATTCTCGAGGTGTTGCCTTGGCGGGCGAGGAGGTACTGGCCCGACAATGCCTGGGTCAGGCAGCTCGCATGGGGAACAAGGCGGGCCGCGGCCGCGACGCCCCAGGCGACGCGTCTCAGATCGGCGACGCTGGCCGCCTCGCGCGCGTCAAGCCGGGTCACCAGGCGGCGAACGCGGTTGAAGGAAAACAGCGTCAGCCCCAGCCGCACGGCGGCGACCACCACAATGCAGCGCGCCAGGAAGAGCATCTCCGCACCGCTGAGCGAGAGGAGCCTAGATAAGTTCCTCATGGTGGAGCCTCGCAAGCCCTGCCGCGGCCAGGCCTTTCAACAGTCCATCGACGTCGGCCTTGCAGCGCGCTGGATCGACGTCGTAGCGCGTGAGCACCGCGGCGCGGATGTCGGCAACCGGGCGCGGCTCCTGGATCAGTTCCCAGATATAGGCGCCGACACTGTTCAGGCTGTAATAGATGTTGGTTTGCAGATTGAGCAGCGCCAGTCCGTTGCCGAATTCGCAAGCCACGGCGTCGCTGGTGGCTGTTACGCGGTCTCGATCCGCCGGATCCCACGTCATCCTAAAACCTCGCTACAAAACGCTACGCTTCGTCAGTTCCAGGAAGGGATCGATCGGCATCAGCCGAGTCGCCCCGAGAGGTCATCGTTGAGATGCCCAGGGCCTTGTGCCGGTCCGGTCGCGGCCTCAGGCAGGAAGCCGGGGGATTGGGCCCCCGGCTTCCCGAGAAGACGTATTCGGAGCCCCAACTTTGCGCCCCGGAACACAAGAGAACGTAAGCTGGTCGAAAGGCGTATGCGCAGGGAATGCTGCGTCGAGCGCCGTCGTGCCCGAGCCGCCCTGCGTGATCGTTTCGATCGAACCGTGAACCGTCAGGCTCGGCGTCTCGTACTCTTGCTTTTCAACATTCTGTTCCATTTTACTCTCCGGTAAGGACTGGAAACGGCCTGTCGAGTGCCGGCAGCACATTGCTATGCTGCAACGCAATAGCTGCATGGCACCCTAAATGAGTCAAGCATGATTTACCAACCATTAATCAATTCTTGGTTGCGCCTGCCTTGGTTGGTGATCAAGCCTTTTGCAGGCATATCCTTGCCATGCCCTGCAAAGGGAGTTCAACGCCGAGTCGGCGGCGCCAATTTAAGCATTTGATTTAATTATTATAAGTCCTTCTTGACTCAAAATGCTCGCATTATAGGAATGAAGAATTTGTGCCGGATGCGCCCGAATTCGTGTCGAATCGCAGGCTCGAACTGGGTCGCCTGTCGAGTTGCCCAAGTGCCGCCCATGTAAACGCTGTGGTTGCAGGACTCCGCCGCGACAAAGCAATGCTGGACGGCTGCGGCGATTTTGGCGATGCTTTTCTTCGCAGTTGCAATATAACACGCTGGGCGGATTTTTTGCGAGGACCTTGTCGGGAATGGCCGTGCAGGAAAGTGCTTACCAGAGGCTACGCGCCGCCGACTGCGCCGACGAAGTCGACTACGTTCAGGTGTGCCTGAGGCTGTTTTTCGCGCCCGGCCCGGGTGCGGTGGCAGTCGGCGTGCAGGCGCCGTCCATCTCCACCGCCGTGGTTGCCGACATCGCCAGGCTGAACAAGGTTGCGATCTTCGTGCTCAAGGCCTTGTCCTATACCAAAGCCGGCGAAGCGCCGTCCGAACTGCTCGGCTGGCTCGACACTTACCGTCGCCGCACGGTCTCGATGAATTCGTCCGGCATCATGGATTCCTTGGCCATTCATCAGGCGCTGCGCGAAAGGCATATCGATTTCGTTTTCCTGAAAGGGCCGTTCCAGCAGCAGTTGCTCTATGGCGATCACTTCATGAAGCCGTCGGGCGATGTCGACATCCTCGTCTCGCAGGCCGGCTTTGCAAAGGCGCGCGAGGCGCTGCGCGCGATGGGCTACGAGGTCGCCGGCAAGTCGCGTTCGCTGTGGTGGCTGCGTTTCCTCGGCGAGCAACACATGATCCGTGGCGATGACGCCAGGCCGTCCACCGTCGACCTCCACTACCGGCTGCAGCAGCCCGGCTCGCCGAGCCCGCGTGACACCGACGGCTTCCTGCGGCGCAGGCGCGAGGTCGGGATCGCCGGCAATCATGTGCCTTTCATTTCGGCTTCCGATACGCTGCTCTTGTCCTGCATCAGCGTCGCCAAGGCCTTCTTCAACCGTGAGCCCTGCGCCGGCTATGTCTGCGATGTCAGGGCCAGTGCCGGCCGCCTCGGCGAAGCCGAACAGCGGGACCTGCTCGACTACGCGGCCGGGCAGGGGCTGGAGGATACGCTGCTGCTGGGCCTCAGGGCGGCCGACGTGCTGTTTGGCGGCGCGGGTACGCTGCTGTCGGAGCGCGCCACGCGGATACTGTCGCGCATCGACGACGCCGACCTCCTCCACATGGTGATTGCGCCCTGGCTGTCCTCTCTGCGCTGGCCCCTGCGCAGGACGGTGCTTTGGGAACTATGCGGCCGCGCGCCGGTCCGCTATCTGGCCGAGGCCGGCTGGGCGGCTTCGGCCGATCTCAGCCGACGCATTTTCGAACGGCCGGCAGTCGGCTAAGCAGGCAGCCGGTGACGATCGTTTTGGGGCACAGGGGCAGGAAATTCGAAACAGACTCGTTCGATCGAGAGGTCAATTGATGTCCAGCACAGCTTCCCGGGTCTGCGTGATCATCGCCGCCCGTAACGCCGCCCGAACGATCCCGGCCGCCATAGCGTCGGCGCTGCGTGAGCCGGAAGCGGCTGAAGTCGTCGTCGTTGACGACGCCTCCACCGACGACACCGCCGAGGTGGCGCGCGCCGCCGATGACGGCAGCGGCAGGCTCAAAGTCATGCGCCTCGATGTGAACCGGGGGCCGTCCTTTGCCCGCAATGCCGCGATTGCCGGCTCGAGCTCACCCTTCATCAGCGTCCTCGACGCCGACGATTTCTTCCTCGAGGGCCGCTTTCGCAGGCTGTTCGCCAGCACCGACTGGGATTTCGCCGCCGACAACATCATGCTGATCCGGGACGACACGGCGACCGATGTCTCAAAGGTCGTCGCCCCGTCCTTTTCGGCCGATCCGGAATTCCTCGACTTCGAGCGTTTCGTCGAAGGCAACATCTCCAGGCGCCGCGTGCAGCGCGGCGAACTGGGCTTCTTGAAGCCGGTCATCAGCCGGGCCTTCCTCGAACGCCACGGTCTGCGTTACGACGAGAACCTGCGCCTCGGCGAGGACTATGAGCTCTATGCCCGCGCCGTCGCCTGCGGCGCCCGTTTCAAGGTCATCAGGTCCTGTGGCTATGGCGCCATCGTGCGTGCCGATTCGCTGAGCGGTCGCCACAAGACGCAGGATTTGAAGCGCCTTGCCGACGCGGACCTGGCGTTGCTTGCCATTGATACGCTGCCGGAGACATCCAAGGCGGCGCTCAGGAAACATGAGCGCCATGTGCGCGACAAATACCGGCTGCGCAATTTCCTCGACGTGAAGGCCGAGCGCGGCCTGGCATCGGCCGCCGCCTATGCGCTGGCCAGCCAGTCGAACCTGATCCCGATCGTCCGCGGCGTTGCCGCTGACAAGCTTGAGGCGCTGTTTCGCCAGACCGGCCTTGCCCCCAAGCGGCCGGTGCCGCCGCTGCGCTTCCTGATGGCCGCTCAAGCTGTTGAAAAGTAACCCGGACCGCGGCGCTGCAGCGATCGCGGATCGGAAAAAATCGCCTTTCCCAAACTCCGAGGTTGCCTATGCGGCCCCGGAATGGCAGTGTATGTTGCGGTGCAGCAATTTTGGAAGGCCAACCGGATGGCTTCGATATTCGGCTTCAGATCCAGGGCTCCGGCCCGGGACCGGCAGACCGATCTCCAGCGCTACGATCGTCTCGCAAGGCTACTCGATCAGATCGCCGGCGAGATCGAGGCGGAGAAGGCCGGACTTGAGAATCGCTACCGGTCGAAAGCGGCGAACGCCGCTTTCCTGGTCGAGGCGATGGAGAACGGATCGGCGTCGACAGGCAAGTCGTCGGAAGTAAGCGAGCTGACGAAGTCGATCCTGAACTGCGAGCGGCGCATTGCCGAGCTTGCTCGCCAGAACGGCTTGATGAAGGAACTGCGTCATTCGCTCGACGCGATTGTCGACGAAAGTGAGCAAGGTTCCGATTCGCGGACCGGTTTCGTCAAGTCGGCAGGCGGACGCTGACGGCACGAGATGAAGTTTGAAGGGCACAACTTTTTGGTACGAGGCACAGGTAGGCAGTTCTAGGGCGGAGGATCGCAAGCGGCTCGCGGAGGCGGGCCATTTGATGACTTTTGGGTTGGGGCGGACAGCACAAAGGTGAGTTGGTATGAACGCAGATCCGAAGACTATCCCCATCGTCGCGGTCGATGTCATGCGGCCAGAGCCGAGTGTGGGCCTGCGGCGGCTATCCATGGCTGGCGCGTTCCTTGTAGTGGCCGCAAGCCTGGTTGCAGCCCCGCAACCATCCCATGCGCAGGAGGTGCAGAGCGCGCCTTCATTCGTCGATGATTTCAAGAGTCTCGACCGGTCGCGCTGGTATGTTTCCGACGGCTGGTCGAACGGCCCCCACCAGAACTGCACCTGGTCGAAGAGCCTGGTCGGGCTTTCCGACGGCGTGCTGACACTCGGCTTCGAGAAGCGCCAGACGAAAGACCGCGAATTCGCCTGCGGCGAGATCCAGACCAAGAAGCGCTATGGCTACGGCACCTATGAAGCGCGCATGAAGACCGATACCGGGTCCGGGCTTAATGCCGCCTTCTTTTCCTACATCGGCCCTGCCGACAAGCAGCCCTGGGACGAGATCGACTTCGAGGTCCTGACCAAGGACACCTCGAAGGTCCAGGTCAACACCTACATTTCCGGCAAGCCGAAGAACGAAAAGCTTGCCGATGTCGAGGGTGGCACCGACAAGGGCTTCAACGACTACGGCTTCGTCTGGGAAAAGGACCGCCTGCGCTTCTACGTCAACGGCAAGCTGGTCCATGAAGTGACAAATCCGGAGGAATTGCCGACCCATTCGCAGAAGATATTCTTCAGCCTCTGGGGCAGCGATAAGCTGACCAACTGGATGGGGCCCTTTTCGGACCCTGGCCGCAAGGTCTCCATGCAGGTGGAGCGTGTCGCGTTCACGGCGCTGGGCGAACCATGCCAGTTCAAGGAATCGCTGGCGTGCAGCATAAGCAGCGGTGCCAACAGCAACTAGCGTATGGTTCCGAACCGAAAGCCAAGCGTGACAGAAGCGGGGACCGCTTTCGGAATCATGCTTAAACAGGAAACAGCCGTGGGGATCACGGCCAGGCAACATCTGAACCGGCCGGACCGAAGACGGCCTTGAACAGGAACAAGAACGAATGAATCTGACCGTCTTTGGAATTGGCTATGTCGGCCTCGTGCAGGCCGCGGTGCTCGCGGAAGTCGGGCACCAAGTGGTGTGCGTCGACATCGACGAGAAAAAGGTCGAGCGGCTCAACCAGGGCCTGATCCCGATCTTCGAGCCCGGGCTGGAAACCCTCGTCAAGGAGAACCACGCGGCAGGCCGCATCCGTTTCACCACGGACGCGGCCGCCGCCGTCAAGCACGGCCAGATCCAGATGATCGCGGTCGGCACGCCGCCCGGCGAGGACGGGTCGGCCGATCTCAAATACGTGCTCGCCGTCGCCGAGGCCATCGGCCGCGAAATGGAGGCGCCCAAGATCGTCGTCGGCAAGTCGACCGTGCCGGTCGGCACCTGCGAGAAGATCAAGGCCAAGATCGCCGAGACGCTGAAAGCCAGGGGTCGCGAGGATCTGGCTTTCGACGTCGCTTCCAACCCGGAATTCCTCAAGGAAGGCTCGGCCGTCGCCGACTGCATGAAGCCGGATCGCATCATCGTCGGCACCTCGAGCGAGGACACCGAGGCAGTGATGCGCGAACTCTACGCGCCGTTCAACCGCAACCACGAGAAGATGATCGTGATGGACGTGCGCAGCGCCGAGTTCACCAAATACGCCGCCAATTGCATGCTGGCCACCAAGATCAGCTTCATGAACGAAATGGCCAATCTGGCCGAGCAGCTGGGCGCCGACATCGAGGAGGTACGCAAGGGCATCGGCTCCGATCCCCGCATCGGCTACCACTTCATCTATCCCGGCCTCGGCTATGGCGGCTCGTGCTTTCCCAAGGACGTGCGCGCCCTGATCAAGACCGCCGAAGGCGTCAAGTTCGACGCCAAGCTGCTG
>NZ_RZSG01000195.1:0-8644 GCF_003997725.1 Mesorhizobium sp. M4A.F.Ca.ET.050.02.1.1 | reverse complement strand
CTCCACTTCAAGCCGTTGCTGGTCGTGCCGCCACCAGTACCTGCGTTGCCAGCCGGCGCGGAGCCGCCGCCGCCCTTGATCGCGTCGACCATCTGCCGGATACGCGCCAGCTTGTCGTCGAGCGATGCCTTCGCCTCGCCTGGCTTGGGCGTCAGGATGGCTGCCTGGTTCTCGACTTCCGCTGGCGCCGCCGTCGCGCCGGACACGCTGTAGAGGTAGGACGCGATGATGGTGCGCAGCGAGTTCGATGCCCGCTGATATTCGGGCGATTTCAGGTACTCGGCGCCAAAGTCGGAACCGCGCGGAATAGCCGACAGAGCCTGATCCGAGGGATTGGACAGGGCCGAGAAGTTTTTTTCGACGATCTGCAGTTCGGGCGCGACGACAGAGTACAGCTTGTTGTCGCGCTGCTGCTGCTCGTTCAGCGGCTTCTGCTTCGCGCCGGTGAGCGGCAGGATGCCCGCGTTCTCGCTCGGCGGCGGATTTGCTGCGCGCGGGCTGGTCGGCGCCGGGCTCGCTGGCGCGGCCGGTGCTTCCGGTGCCGGCGCGGGTGTCGGTGCCGCCTTGGGCGTCACAGGCATCGCCGGGCCGCCAGCGGAAGCCTGCCCAAACACGCCCTGCGGCGTCAGGAACAGCAATTCGCCATTCGGGCCGCTGATCGTCTTGCCGGCCGCGAGTTGCTGCGCCTGCTCGACGGTGAGGCCGCCACCATCCATCAGGCCGTTGAGCGCCTGAGCCTCGACGGAATTGCCCGTGAACCTGAATTGTCCGGCGTTCGGACCATTGCCGATGCTGACAGCCCGCGTCTCGCCCGTGCGCTTGTTGTACAGCGTCCGCTCGTCGAGCTTTTCCCAATCGGTCTGCTGGCCGGTGTAAACGGGCTCGTGCGTTTTGGGATCGACCAGGACACCACCCACCTCGATCGGCTTGTTCTGCTCGGCCGCGAACTTCTCCCGGTCGAAGTCGAGGCGCGCCTTATCGCCCGGCTCGATCTGCGGGTTGCGCAGCTTCTCGACCTCCAGCCGGTTCTTTTCCAGTTCGAGCTGGTTTGCCGGGTTGGCCTCATCGAGCTTCTGTTTCAGCATCAGGTTGACGACGCCGCGCTGTTGCTCGGACAGGCGCGGATCCTGTGAGGCCTGCAGAAGTTGCTGCACGCTCGGACCCCCGGAGGAGGCTGAATTGGCCTGCGCGACCGTCTGCGGCGCCGCTGCCGCCTTCGCAGCCACCGGAGGCGGCTCTGTCGCTCGCGGCGACTGCACGGTCTGAGCGACCGTCGCCGGGCCGTCCGGTGCCGGACGCTTGTTCAGCGCTGCCGACACGCCCGCGCCCGGTTCAATGCTCGCCACCTGAACCGGCGCGGCGTCGGCGAAACGCGATGCGAAGGAATTGGCCATGGAAATGCGGCGGGCGGCCTCGCCGCCGGGGCGGTTGTAGCCGGCGAACTTCCAGGCGTTGTTCATGAGGCGCTGTGCCTCTTCCGGCGACTTCGCAGCGTTCAGCGAGTCGATCAGGCCGGGGTCTTCCTGCAGGAAATATTGCGCCTGGAGCTGCGGCGACGGAGCGTTTGCATCGCCGCCATTGCTGCCGGCAAAGGTGCGCATCGCCGCAAAGCGCGGGCCGCGCCACGACAGGATGCCGCCAGCGGTGCCAGCCTGGCCGCTTTCGCTCGGGTCCGACCAGGAACCGAAAGCGTTCTTCGGACTGAAGCGGCTTTCGGCGTTGGCGGTCGCGGCGACGGCGGCGAGGCCGTAGGGATTGGTGACCTTGCTTTTCACCGTGTCCATGAAGCCGTTGTAGACATCATTGCCGGAGAGGTCCGGAGCGCTGCCCATCGAGCCGCCACCAAGGGCCGAGGCGACCACATTGCTTCCGCCGCCGCTCGGCGCCGCTGTCGACGTTGCGGCCGGCGCGCCACCGCCGAAAAGCGCTGAGAAGACGCTATCGCCGCCCGCGCGCATGTCGCCTTGCGCCTTGATGATGCGGTTCAGATCACGCCTGCCCCTGATCGCCTGTCCGACCACGGCAAGGCCTTCGCCGACATTGTGCGCGATCGGCTGCTGGTTGAGCAGGGCCTCGGCAACGGCGCGAGCCTTCGCCAGTTCCTCGGGCGTCTGGTACTGCTGGCCGGGGCCGAAGATGAAACCCATGATCCCCTCCTAGATGAACGACGCGCCGAGAGAGAACAGGCCGCCCAGAAGGTTCTGGGTGTTCGCCTGGCTCTGCTGCCAGTTTTGGAGCTTCTGGTTGTAGTTGGTGTTGATCAGGCCAGCGACGTCGGTCGTCGGGATGGTCGGCATATTCGCATTTACGAAATTCGGCTGGCTGACCTGCGAGCCGGACAGCAGAGCGGTCAGGTTGTTGATCGGCGCCGAGTTCTGCGCCAGTGCTTCCTGCACCGCCTGGCCACGACCGGTCAGCAACAACTGGTCATAGGCGTCGTTTTCGCCCTGGTTCTGAATGTTCTGCGCATGGGCGTAGTTGTCGGAGCCGAGGCGAATGCCGCGATTGATCAGGTCGGCCTCATTCGCGGCGCGGCGGGCGTCCAGCGCCGGCTGAAGCCGCTTCATGCCGAGGTCCATCAAGCGGGCTTCGGTCGCGTCGTTCGACAGGTCGACCGGCTTCGACAACCAGTCTTTCAGGAACGACGACTGACCAGCGGCCAACTCGCCGAGGTTGAGCTTGGCCTGGTCGGTCTGATCCTTGATCGCCTGACCGGTCTGCGAAAGCGTCTGCGTCGCCGTGTAGGTCGGGATGTCGTAGGACTTGCCCGTATAAGGATCGTTCCATTTATAGGTGCCCGACTGCTTGTAGGTCAGCGAACCATCCGGCGTGACCTGGTTGACGTTGCCAAGGTTCGCGTTGGCGACCGCCGTGCCGACGTTCGTCGAGGTCGAGGCGGCAGAGGTCTCTTTGGGATCCGGCGGGGCGGGAGGATCGGGCGCGCACATCTTGTCAGGCCTCCTGAAGGAAATACGTCATTGCAATTGCCGACCGCTTGAAGCCCACGCGCTCGCACATCTTGGTAACGCGTAGGTCGGTGGCGATGGTCACGTGCGCCCTGACGCAGCCGCGCGCTTTGAGTTCGGCCAGGATGTGCCTGGTGAAACGGCGTCCGATGCCGTTCCGGTGATCTGGCCGCATATAGATCGTGTCCTCCATGGCGATGGGTTCGGAGTTGTGCATGTCCTGTGTGATCCAGATGAAGGCGTAGCCGACAGCCTCGCCCTCGATCCTGACCACGAAGCAGAGCAGATGGCTGGCGGTGCCGTAGACGTTCAGACGCGGCTTGAACTCGCCGATCGTCATGCCCTCGGCCGCCATGCGCGCCTGCATCTCGCCGTAGTGCTGGCGGCAAAGCGGTTCGAGTTCCGGCCAGGCCGCGTTGAAGTTCTCGATGGCGATGTCGTAGCTCATACGACCACCCCGCCATTTTCAAAGGTCACGTCGAGCTGCACGAACTCGACATCAGGGCGGCGGTTGAGAAAGCCGGTCACCTGCACCTGCGGCTGCATCACGTATCCGGTCTTGCCGATCGAAATCCATTGGCCACCGCTGACGGTCGCCACCGGCGCGGCCTGATCCCAAAGCGCCACGTCCCACAAGCCGGAATCCCAAAGGTCAGCCGTGCCACCATCGGCCGCGTCCGGCGCCGTCGGCAGGGTCAGCGTGTAGTTTACCGAGAACGAAATCTTCGGATTGAACGGGGTCGAGGCGAGGAACGTCGGGCGCGCTTGGTGGACGGTCTTCAGCCGGCCAAGCGTCTTCATGTGATCGGGATTGCCGACATAGGTGTAATAGATCGGCCCGCTGTCATCGTTGCCGTTGATCTCGCCTTCGAAGACCTTGCCGTCATTGGTCCCGAAGAACAGGCGGCTGTCGTGCAGTTCGATGCAGCGGGTTGCCCATCCCACGAACTTGCACCAGGCGCCGGTCTCAAGATTGACGACGAACGACCAGGCCTCCTGCCCCTCGGCCGTGATCGGCAGCGAGACGATGGCATAGTTCATGTCCGGCCACTTGATGACTTCCCAGGGCAGCGACAGGCGCCGGGCCGCTTCATGCTTCCAATCCGGCTCGATGTTGCGTGAGACGGCGGCAAGGGACAGTGCGGCCGCATCCTTGTTGATCGCGGCCGAGATCGGAACCATGCCTTCCTTCGTCGCCACGATCAGATCGCCACCGGCGCGCATGGTGGCCCGCTTGCCCATGGGGGTGGTGAGGTCATAGCGGCCGACAAGATTCCATTCAGCGGCGGTCGCACCGGCCGGGTTGCTGCCTTCGAAAATCGCCGCCTCGCCCTCGGTCGTGACGAACACGCACTTGTCGTCGATGCCGTCGCCGGCATCCAGCGACCACGTTCCGCCGAACAGCAGCGAGCCGCCGCGCTGGAAGACGCCGGACAGGTTCAGCGTGCCGAGCGCGCCGGTGACGGAATCGACCGGCAGATAGCTGGCCTTCATCGTGCCGCCCTGGATGAAAAACAGGCGGTTTCGGTAGAGCCAGACGTGAGACAGCGCGCTGGTCGCAACGCCGGTGATCGCCGCCGAGACCTGAACGACGCCGCCTGGAATGTTGGCCGTGGCCGAACCGCCGCCAGCGCCGGTGATGGTTTCGTTGTCGACGAACGTCCCGGTAATCGACTGGATCATTAGCGAGCCGGTCGAGCCGTTGTCGACGTTCTTGACGACGGTCGCCGTTGCGCCGCTCGTGCCGCCCGTCACGACCTGGCCGTTGATGAAGTTGACTGTCTGGGCATCGAAGTTCAGGCGATAGGTCGAGAGGCCGTTGACCGCCGTCCAGTCGAACGTCGTTGAATAGAGCTGCAGGAAGTCCGTTCCGTTGACCGCCACGACGAACGACCCCCCCGACGTCGTGAAATTGACGTAGGAGTAATAGCCCGACGTCTGGCCGGTGACCGACGCGGCCGGCGGCGTGACAGCATCGGCGGGCGCCGTGACATCACGCACCGTGGTCTCGTCGCAAGCCCAAATCTTCTTGGTGCCGCCGGCATTGTAAGTGATGAAGCTTTCGACCGGGTCGCTGCCGATCGTGGCACGCTTGACCGAGCCGCCGCGCATCACAATGCCGGTCGACGTCGGCAGCCAGTTCTCAAGCGTCTGGGCCGAGAACGGCTTGGACTTCACCAGGCTCTGGTTGGTGACCCAGCCGGCGACGGGCGCGCCGAAGGTGAAGGGTTGCGCCATGGCGCGCGCAGGGGCCGGAACGGCTTTCCGGCGGCCGGGAAACCGCTCGTACCTCACGCTGCACCTGTGACCGTGCCAGGCCATGCCACGCGCCGGCCGCGCCAACTGACAGGCGGCTGACCGGACACGACCGGCTTAGAACCGCCGTCCGTATCGATCCGGCGCACGAGCAGGTCCTGGTAGTCGTCCAGATCCTGCTCGTAGGCCTGCCCCTTGTTCTGCTTCCAACGGGCGATGATCGCCTTTTTCAGCAGTTCCTCGGAAAGCTGGAAGCTGTCGGCATCTTCGGTGAACATCGTCTTCTTCGACGTGTCGCTTGCCATGACCAGATCGTTGGACACGTAGAAGAATTTGACGGTTTCGGTGTTGGCCATCACCGGCCACTGGTGGAACTGGTCGCCGAAGATGATCCAGTAGCCGTTCACCGTGGCGATCGGCGTCACCTGAAGCTCAAGCCATTGATCCGGGCTGGTGAGGTGTTCGGTTGCCCACTGCCAGCGCGACGACCAGAGCGACGACGTTTTCTGCATCCGTCGGAAGTCGGTCGGCATGTCGAACGTGTCTGACATGCCGTCGCCGGTGAGCGTCTTCAGGATCAGCATTTTCTGCCAGTCATGGGCATCCGCGATTTCGGACGCCATGACGTTGGCCAGTTCCTGCATCTCGACCATCTCTCGACCGGTCGCGCCATAGACCAGCGTCGGCACTTCCATGCCGAGCACCGTCGCGGCGCCTTTGACCACGTGGAGGATCGACATCAGGCAGCTTCCCTGCCTTTGCCCTTCGGCTTGGTCAGTTCCTCGATCATGGCCTCCATCGCCTCCTGACGCTCCATCAGCGCGGCGATCTGGGCATCCTTGGCGGCCTCGCGCTCGGCGGCCTTGGCTGCGTCGCTGTTCTCGAGGAAGAGCGCCGCCTGCTTGCGCAGATCACGCATGTTCGGAAGACGCACGCGGTCAAGCTGCCCGTCGGTGAGGTCGCGGACTTCCTCGACCGTGCGAATGCCGGCGGTGCGCAGCACTTCGGCCTGTTCGGGCGTGACGCCAGACCAGGCGGCGAGCGCGGTCCCGTTGAGCGGGATTTCCTGCCCGCTTTTGAATGCGACATAGGCCGGCTCGATCTGGTTCCAGCGGGCCGTCATGAAACGCAGCTTCTCGCCGTCCTGGTCCTCGCCCATCAGCGAGGGGTCGGGGATCAGATGCCGGATGCGCTCGGTCGTGCGCGTGTTCAGCGGCGAATGCGAGGGCGAATACGTCACCCAGTCCTCGGGCTGAAGCTCAAGGATGCGCCGGCCGCTGGCGTCGAGCTTGTAGCCTTTGTGGTCGCACTTCTCCTTCACCGGATCGCCCTTGACCGGCAGCTTCTCGTAGCTCTGCTTGAACCCGATCACCCGGATAAGGGGCTGCGCTTCGCTCATTTTGTTCGGCTCCTGAAAAGTTGTGGGCGCCAGCGGCGCCCTACTGGTTGATCACTTCGACGATGCCGGGAAACTCGGCGAGCAGCGCCGCCCACTCGGCTTCGGACAGCGTTTCGGCATTGGCGAGGTTGATCGCGTTGCGGTGCTCTCCGCCGTTCCAAAGCTTGCGGAATTTCGGGAAGATGCCGGCCTGGGTATCGACAGCGGCGGGCTCGGCGGCTTCGTTCTTGTCGGACTTGTCGGCCATCTCTGGCGCTCCTTTGCGAGAGGAAAGGCGGGCGGGCCGTTGCAGCCCGCCCGAGGTGCGGTCAGTACGGGAACGCGCACATGATGATCTTCGCCGAGGCGTCGATCGCGTAGGCGCAAACCGTGTCGGTCACGGCGGCGGCCACCTTCAGGGTGCCGTCGGTGGTGGCCGAGAGGATCAGCGCATTGCCATCGCCGCCCGAGACGAGCGCGGTGGTGACGGTGGCCGGGCCTTTGACCTGGATCCAGCCGTACTCGCCGTTGCCCGGCGCGCCGGCCAGAACGCCGGCACCGTTGGCGGCGGTGTCGGACACGTCGGAGGTGACTTCGTTGTACTGGCCGGCCGAGACACCGCCGGCAGCGTAGAAGCCGACGACGTTGCCGACGACGGCGGCAATCGCGCCGGCGCCCTGGTTGTACTTCACGAAGCGGTAGACCTTGCCGTCATACGCTTCGTAGGTGTCGCCAATCTTCGGAGCCTTGCCGGATTCGGTGCCGGTGAGCTGCGCGGCGGTGAACGTCTTGGTGACGTCGATACCAACAAAAGAGGTCATCGTTCTTGCTCCTTATGCCGCGTCGAAGATCACGCCCTGAAGCGAGCGGTTCGAGCAGACGAGATTGCCCATCCAGTAGAACGGGATGACAACCGCATCCTGGTTGACGGGCTTCTTCTCGTCGTCCTGCGTCCATTGCGCCTCCTTGTGCTGGTCGACGTAGAGGTAGTCGGAGTTGAGGAAGTAGCCCTTCTCTGCCGTGGTCGTGAAATTCGTGTTGTCGTCGAAGATCACGTCGGCGGTCTTGTATTTCAGGCCGATGAAACCGGACTGAGCCATATCGGCGTCCATGTACCGCTGAAGCTGCTGCTCGCCGGTCTCGTACAGCGAGTAGAAGTCATGGCTGAACGTGATCAGGTCCGGTTTGTCGGCGCCGCGATTCAAGGTGAGCCAGATCGCGTTCATGTCCGCCTTGAAGGTCGCAGCATTGGCCGCGTTCGGGGTCGCGGCAAGGTTGGTGCCGGTGGCCTCGCGGAACTTGTTGCGCCAGAACGTCCACGTCGCGGCGTCGATACCGCCGACGATGCCCTGGCCGTTGGTCTGCAGGATGTTGGCCAGGCCGCCGATCTGGTTCGACAGCGAGCCGTCGGAATAGAGGTCGACGGAGAAGTTGTTGGCAGCCGTCTTGAGCGCGTTGTTCTTCTTGGTCTTCACCAGGTTGATCATCGCGAACTTGCCGGAGTTCTGCCGAAGCTCCTTACCGCTCGACACGACATGCAGCGCGACCTGCGCCCAATCGTACTTGGCGGAGGTGACGACGTCCGAGCCGTTGGTGTTCAGCGTGTCGAGGCCGGCGTAACGCTGATAGGTGCTGTTTTCCGCGTATTCGAGCTGCACCTGGATTTCGGTGCCGCCGTCAAGATTGCGGATCTTGTTCTTCTTCTTCAGCCGGTTGAGGAAGGCGTTGTTCTTCGAAACGTTGTCCGCCACTTCCGTCGCGCTGTTGCGAAGGGTGGTGGACACCATTTCCGTGAAGGTAGTCGACGGTCCAGCCATCGCTATTGTCCTTTGTGGTTCCGGTCGTAGACAGCGGCCAGTTCCTCATCTTCGGTGAGAACCCGAGCCTTGCCCGACGCTGTTGAGGGGATGTTGACGGAGTTGGCGCGCTTGGCCGCGTCGACCTTTCCGGTGTCCTTGGGAGCGGCCGGTTTCGCGGCGGCTGCCTTGGCCCGCAGATCGGGATCGGCGTTAACTGCCATGTCATAGGCCAGGTTGAACACGGC
>NZ_RZSG01000194.1:0-8671 GCF_003997725.1 Mesorhizobium sp. M4A.F.Ca.ET.050.02.1.1 | reverse complement strand
TGACACGCCGGCCCCCAGGACGCGGCGTCCGCCGCCGACCAGCAACCGGCGCAGCCCCATCGACAGGCCGAGATAGACCAGCGTCACCACGAAATAGGTCTCGAAGGCGCGGAAGGTGCGTGCCTGCAGCATATCGGCCTCGTAGGTCAGTTCCCGCACCGCAATCTGCGACACGACGGCCGACTCCAGCATCATGATGACGATCTGGCTGGTCAGCGCCGGGTAGATCACCTTCAGCGCCTGCGGCAGCACGACCTTGACGAACACCAGGCGCGGCCTGAGCCCAAGCGCCAGTGCGGCTTCCGTCTGCCCGCGCGGCACCGCGTCCAGTCCGGCGCCGACGATCTCGATCGTATAGGCTGCCATGTTGAGCGTCATCGCCAGCATGGCGGCCAGGATCGGATCGAGTCTAATGCCGAGGCTGGGCAGGCCGAAGAAGATGAAGAACAGCTGCACCAGGAACGGCGTGTTGCGCATCACCTCGACATAGGTCGCGATCGCCAGCCGCAGCGGCTTTGGGCCGCTTCTTTTGCCGGCGGCCCCCAGGATGCTGAGGAACGTTCCCGCCAGCGTGGTGACGGCGATCAGCAGGATCGTCGTCGCCGCGCCGCGCGCGATCGCGCCCGCCGCACCCGTAAGCCAGCCGAAGTCGAGGCTGTAGCCCATGGCAAAACGCCCTGTTGCTCCAAAGCATGATCCCGAACCCTCGGTTCAGAAAGATCATGCTCAAACAAAGATTGAGCCCATCCCGATTCGATCGGGATGGGCTCGCGATCAGTCCTTGAGGTTGTCGGGGTTGAGCGGCGTCTTCAGCCAGGCCTTCGAGCTCTCGTCCAGCTTGCCTTCGGCCAGCATCTTGGCGACCGCGTCGTTGATCGCCTTCTTCAGTCGGTCCTCGTTCTTGTTGAGGCCGATATGCGAGGGCGAGGTCAGCAGCTGGAACTTCTGCTCCGGCTGCAACGCATCCTGCTTGGCCAGCACCTGGGCGCCGACATCGTTGCCCACAACCATCAGCTGGGTCTGGCCGGAGATGAAGGCCTGGATGACGGAGTTGTAGTTGTCGAAGCGGCGGATGTCGGCGGAAGCCGGCGCCGCTTCGGTCAGCGAGGTGTCCTCCAGCGTGCCGCGATTGACGGCGATCGACTTGTCGGCAAGGTCTTCCTTGCCTTTGACCGACAGCGCGGCCGGGCCGATGACGGCGATATAGTAGGGCGCGTAGGCGGCGGCGAAATCGATCACCTCGGCGCGTTCTTTCGAGTAGCCGACGCTCATCAGGAAGTCGACGCGTTTGTCGGTGAGATAGGGAATGCGGTTCTGGCCGGTGACGCTGACCAGGTTCAGCTTCACCTTCAGGGAGTCGGCGATCGCCTGCGCCACGTCGATGTCGTAGCCCTTGATGCTCATGTCGGCGCTGGCCGAGGAGAAGGGCGGAAAGTCGGAGAAGATGCCGACATTGACGGTGCCGGCCTTGGTGATGTCGTCGATGGCATCGGCCCTGGCGGCCTGGGAGGACAGGCCGGCGGCGCCGAGCATCAACATTGCCGTGATGGCGGATTTCAGCGTGTTGCTGCGAAGTGTCATTTTAGTTCCCCTGCTGGAAGCTTGTTGTTGAATCCGGCCGCCGGCTCCAGCGCGGCGGCCGTATTGGCTTGGCGTCGCCTCAGCCTTTCTTGATGGCCGGGCTGAACACCATCAGGCTCAGGATCTCGAACAGGACCTGGGCGCCGACATGGGCGGTGTTCGTGGTCGCGTCGTACTGCGGCGCCACCTCGACGACGTCGCCGCCGACGATGTTGAGGCCCTTGAGGCCGCGCAGCAGTTCGAGCACCTCGCGCGTCGTCAGCCCGCCGACTTCCGGCGTGCCGGTGCCCGGCGCGAAGGCCGGATCGACGCTGTCGACGTCGAAGGAAATGTAGGTCGGCCCGTCGCCAACGATCTTGCGCGCCTTCTCGATGATGGCGGGAATGCCGAGGCCGGTCACCTCCTCGGCGTGCACGACGGTCATGCCGGATTCGTAGGAGAACTCCCACAGATATTCGGCCGCGCCGCGAATGCCGATCTGGATGGTGCGCGACGGATCGAGCACGCCGTCCAGCACCGCGTTGCGGAACGGTCCGCCGTGGTGGAATTTAGTCAGGTCGAACAGGCCACTGGTGTCGCAGTGGGCGTCGATATGGATCATGCCGACCGGCGCCTTCTTGCCGACCGCCTTCAGGATCGGATGGCTGATCGAGTGGTCGCCGCCGACCGACAGCGGGATGACGCCGGCGTCGACGATCTGGTTGGCGCGGCGCTCAATGTCCTCATGGCTGGTCTCCAGCCGGTAGCGGCTCTGGAACGGCACGTCGCCGATGTCGGCGACGCGAAGTTCGTGCGTCGGCGCGCATTCCAGCACATGGTTGTAGGGGCCGATGCGTTCGATGGCGCGCAGCGCCCGCGGCCCGAAGCGCGAGCCCGGCCGGTTGGTGACGCCGAGGTCCATCGGCACGCCGATCATCGCCACCTGCAGGTCGCCGAAATCCGGATTGTCGGCGGTCACCTGGCGGTAGGGCGCGGCAAGGAAGGTCGGGATGCCGGAATAGGGCGCCAGTCTCGTGCCTGACTTGGAGAAGATCTTGTCGGCGACCTTGCGGAACTTCGGATCGAACATCTCGCCGCCATGGCCCTCGCCATACTTGCGACGCAACGCTTCGAGCTTGCCGCGATCGTAACCCATGTCGGTCTCCTCCGTCTGGCTGGCAATGAAAGCTTCGGCAACGCCTATGATGCTGACCGCCATCGGCCGGACCGCGGTCCCGCCCTGGCTGCCTGCAGATTTTCACGTCTTGAAGATGCTCCGGCACAAAGTCTCCGGCAGCTCCATTGAAAAATCAATTGATATTGTTAGGGTGTTTGTTGTGAGAAAATCTCACAGTGCACAGGTGCACCATGGCCAAGCGTCTGCCCCCCTTGAATCCGCTGCGCGCCTTCGAGGCGACGGCGCGCCACGCCTCGCTGACCAAGGCGGCGGCGGAGCTGAATGTCACACACGGCGCCGTCAGCCACCAGATCAAGGCGCTCGAGCAGTCGCTTGGCGTCAAGCTGCTGGAGCGCGCTGGCCAGCGGGTGAGGTTGACGCCGCACGGCGCCGAGCTTTTGCCGGCGGTATCGACTGCCTTCGACGGCATTGCCGCCGCCACCCAGCGCATGACGAGGCCTGCCAGTGCCGGCAAGCTCTCCATATCCTGCGTTCCGGCGCTGCTGCTGCTGTGGATGGCGCCGCGGCTGGGCTCGTTCACCGCGCAATATCCGGACATCCAGCTCACCTTGCTTCCCTCCAACGACGCCAGGGACATCCGCGCCCCGCACATCGATGTCTGCGTGCACTATGGCGACGGCAGCTGGAGCGACTGCTGGATGCGCAAGTGGTCCGGCCTCGAACTGTTCCCGGTGGTCAGCCCGACGCTGATCAACAACCGCCCGATCCGCACCGTGCGCGATCTCGCCGATCATGTCTTCCTGCATGGCGACGACGGCCGTGAATGGCACACCTGGCTGGCCGCCGCGGATGCGCTCGATCTGGAGCGCGGCCGCCGCCACCATCTCGGTGACGCGCGCGTGGCGATCGAGGCCGCCGTTCACGGCCATGGCGTGGCGCTCGGCGATACGGTGACCGCAAGCGGGCTGCTGGCCAGGGGCCTGCTGGTTGCGCCGTTCAGCCTGTCGGTACCGGCGGTCGACGATTTCTACGTCGTGTGCCGAAACGAGATGAAGTCGGCGCCGATCGTCCAGCTGTTCATCGACTGGCTGTTTGCCGAGAAGGAACAGGCTGACAGCCGCGCCGACGCGCCGGTCGCGGGGCGCATCGGCAGCCGCAGGAAACGCCCGGCACTGAGGGTGATCGGCGCCAGGACGGGGGCCTGACGGCTGGACCGTGACGGCTTCCTTTTTGTCGGGCCAGCCCGCAAAGCGGGAGGCGTTCCCGAAAATTCAATGCTAAGAGGCTTTGGCTAAGGCAATCCCTGGAAAGTGCGTAGCGCTTTTCCGTCCGGGATTGCGCAGACAAACGCTAGAGTGAGCAGCGAAGGCGGTAGGACGACATGGCAAAGACCGATATTGCGCGGCGCGTCTACAACCATACCTGGAAGCTGGACCCGATCGTCCGCAGCCTGCTCGATACCGATTTCTACAAGCTGCTGATGCTTCAGATGATCTGGGGCATGTACCCCAAGGTCGACGCCACCTTCTCGCTGATCAACCGCACCACCTCGGTTCGCCTCGCCGACGAGATCGACGAGCAGGAGTTGCGCGACCAGCTCGACCATGCCCGCACCTTGCGCTTCTCCAAGAAGGAGATGATCTGGCTGGGCGGCAACACCTTCTATGGCCGCAAGCAGATCTTCGAGCCGGAATTCCTCGCCTGGCTGGAGGATTTCCAGTTGCCCGAATACGAGCTGTCCAAGCGCGACGGCCAGTACGAGCTCTCCTTCGCTGGCCCCTGGATGTACACGACGCTGTGGGAGATCCCGGCGCTGGCTATCATCAATGAGCTCCGTTCCCGCGCGGCCATGCGCGCCTTCGGCCCCTTCGCGCTCGACGTGCTCTATGCCCGCGCCAAGGCCAAGATGTGGGCCAAGACCGAGCGGCTGAAGGCACTGCCGGGCATCCGCATTTCCGATTTCGGTACCCGTCGCCGCCACTCCTTCCTGTGGCAGCGCTGGTGCGTCGAGGCGCTCAAGGAAGGCATCGGCGAGGCCTTCACCGGCACCTCCAACGTGCTGCTCGCCATGGACAACGACCTGGAAGCGCTCGGCACCAACGCGCATGAACTGCCGATGGTGTTTGCCGCCCTTGCCAATTCTGAAGGCGAGCTCAAGCAGTCGCCCTACAAGGTGCTGCAGGACTGGCAGCGCTATTATGGCGGCAATTTGCTGATCGTGCTGCCCGACACCTTCGGCACGGCTGCCTTCCTGCGCGATGCGCCGGACTGGATCGCCGACTGGACCGGGTTCCGTCCCGACAGCGCGCCGCCGATCGAGGGTGGCGAGAAGATCCTGTCCTGGTGGCGCGAGAAGGGCAAGGACCCCAGGCAGAAGCTGTTGATCTTCTCCGACGGGCTCGAGGTCGAGACGATCGAGGAGACCTACCGCCACTTCCGCGGCAAGGTGCGCATGTCCTTCGGCTGGGGCACCAACCTCACCAACGATTTCGAGGGCTGCGCGCCGACCGAGACCAACCGGCTCGACGCCATATCGCTGGTCTGCAAGGTCAGCGAGGCCAGTGGCCGACCTGCGGTCAAGCTCTCCGACAATCCTGCCAAGGCCACCGGGGATGAGAAGGAGATCAAGCGGTATCTGAGGATATTCGGCGAGACGGACCGGGTGAGGCAACTGGTCAAGGTGTGAGGGTGGCGGGTGCTTCCCGTACCGCCATGCGAGACGGCAGAGTTGGATAGGCCGAGTTCCTTCGCGCCCCCCGTAGGGCGCCAACCTTCGCGATTGGCTCTCGCAGCCGCCTTCACACCGTTCCTCCCCACTTCCGCCTTCGCCCACGCCTCCGACCGTGGCCATGTCCTTCTCCTCCCCACCGGCTACTATGTCGCCGGCGGCGCGCTTGCCGTTGCCGCCAGCTTTCTCGTCCTGGCGCTGCTGCCGCCCGATGCCCTCGACCGCTTCTGGCGCCGCCGCCTGCCGCTCTTTGCCTTTGGCGACGGCACGCGCGCGATCGTCAGCCTGATATCTTTTGCCGGCTTCGCAATCCTCCTTGCCGCCGGCCTGTTCGGCAGCCGCGATCCATTGTCCAACCCGCTGCCGCTCGTCATATGGACGCTGCTCTGGGTCGGCCTGGCCCTGCTGCATGGGCTCCTCGGCGACCTCTGGTCGTGGCTCGACCCCTGGTACGGGCCGTGGCGCGTCGTCAGCCGCCTGATTGGCCGCGACGGCGAAGAAGAGCGCCTGCCCGCATGGCTCGGCAGCTGGCCGGCCGTCGCGCTGTTCTTCGCCTTCGCCTGGTTCGAGCTGATCGACCCGGCGCCCGACGACCCGGCCCGGCTGGCATACGCGGCCGGCCTCTACTGGCTGCTCAGCTTCGTGCTGATGCTTGTCTTCGGCCATCGCGACTGGAGCCGGCGCGGCGAGTTCCTGTGCGTGTTCTTCAGCATGGTCGCGCGCTTTGCTGTTGTGGAGCGCGACGGCAAGCGCAGGCTCAGTCTCTGCTGGCCAGGCGCGAAGCTGCTCTCCGCCGAGTCGCTGCCGACAAGCGGCATGGCCTTCCTGCTGCTGGCGCTGTCGTCGGTCTCCTTCGACGGACTGTCGAAAACCTTCTTCTGGCTCGGCCTGTTCGGCGTCAATCCGCTGGAGTTTCCCGGTCGCACCGCGCTGATCGGCATCGGCAGCTTCGGCCTTGTCTTGACTTTCGTCCTGCTGGCAGCAGTGTTTGTGCTTGCCGTCCATATCGGCCAGCGCCTTGCCGGCAGCGGCCATTCGCTGCGCCAAGCTGCCGGCCTGCTGGTCTGGTCGATCGTGCCGATCGCGCTCGCCTACCATTTCGCCCACTACCTGACGGCGCTGCTGGTCGATGGCCAATATGCGCTGGCTGCTATGTCCGATCCGTTCGCGCTCGGCTGGAATCTGTTCGGTACCGCCGGCATGGAGGTCGAGGCCGGCGTGATCGCCGGCGCCGACTCGGCCTGGTGGCTCTGGAATCTCGAGGCCGGCGTCATCATCCTTGGCCATGTGCTGGCCGTCCTCGTCGCCCATGGCCTGGCCTGGCGGCTGCATCCGGTCGCGGCGCGCGCGGCGCTCAGCCAGCTACCGCTTACCGTGCTGATGATTGCCTATACGGTCTTTGGCCTTTGGCTGCTTGCCACGCCGACCGCCGGGTAAAAAAGGCGGCCTCAAGTGCCGACCGGGAAGTTCGCTTGCCAGGTCGAGGCTTTGGTGATTTAGTTTGTACACATGCAATTTTTGCCTCGTTACAGCCATTGGTCAAAACTCAAAAAACAGGGGAACTGCCGTGTCTGACAAGAATGGGTTTTTCGATCTTTCCAAGACCACTCTTTCGCGCCGCACTGCGCTGAAGGGCCTCGCCGCCGGCGCCGGCCTCGCCGTCGCGCCGGGCTTCGTCCGCTACAGCCAGGCGCAGAGCTCGGCGCCGATCAAGATCGGCTTCCAATCGCACCGCACTGGCATCGGCGCCGCCTATGGCCGCTGGTACGAGAAGACGAGCGCCGCCGCGGTCAAGGCGATCAACGATGCCGGCGGCATCAATGGCCGCCAGGTCGAACTGGTCATCGAGGATGACGGCACCGATCCCGCCCGCGGCGCCGAAGTGGTCGGCAAGTTCGCCACCCAGCACAAGACCGACATCGTCTTCGGCACCCTGTTCTCGCATGTCGTGATCGGTTCGGCGCCGGCCGCCGGCGAAAACAAGATCCCCTATTTCGTCGTCAGCGAAGGCCACCACGTCGCCTCGACCAAGCTCAACCGCTATGTCTTCCAGCCCGGCATCACCGATGTGAAGAGCCAGATCCAGTCGATGGCGCCGTGGATCGCCGCCAATGCCGGCAAGAAGGTGACGCAGATCTTCCCCGACTTCGCCTTCGGCTACGACCATCGCGACTATCTGCCGCCGGCGCTGAAGGCACAGGGCGCCGACGTCATCGCCCAGATCGCCATTCCGCCGACGGAGTCGTCATTCACCAAGTACTTCCCGCAGATTCCGGCCGAGACCGAGGTGATCTACCATGTCATGGTCGGCCCGGCCGTGCTCACCTTCGTCAAGGAGCTCGGCGAGTTCTACGGCTCGTCGCGGCCGCAGCTGTTCGGCTTCATGGATTCGCTCGAGGCCACCGACATCAACAGCCCCGGCCTCGAATTCCTCGACGGTAGCCATTTCTGGGAAGGTTCGCCGCGCTATGCGCAAGCCGACGATTCCGCCGCCCAGAAGGCCTATCGCGCCGCTGTCGGCATCGACGACAATGGCGCCGCCGTCGGCGATCCCAAGGACGTCTCCACCGCCTCGCACATGTTCGGCTGCTGGGAAACGCTCTATGTCGTCAAGAAGGCGATGGAGGATGCCGGCTACAAAGGGCCTGAGGATCGCGCCAAGCTGGTCGAGGCGACCGAGGCGCTGAAGGAGTTCGCTGAAGGGCCGGAGCATCCGCAGGGCCCGAAGACCTTCAATGGCAAGATCCACCAGTGCTTCGGTATCCAGAACATCTCCAAGGTCGAGAGTGGCAAGCTCAAGGTCGTCCACAAGACCAAGATCGAGGACGGCCTCTACGAGCCGGAAGGGGATTACACGACGCAGGCGCTGTGAACTTAGCTCCAGCAGCGTGAGCGCCAAGCCATCCCCCTCTGTCCTGCCGGACATCTCCCCCTCAAGCGGGGAGATCGGATTTCACGGCGGGTTTCGCCAATTACCAACGATGGTAGAAAAGCGCCGTCGCAGGTCCTGCCAATCTCCCCGCTTGAGGGGGAGATGCCCGGCAGGGCAGAGGGGGGCGCCTCGCGCATCCGCTGGCAAATAACCAATGCACTTCGGACCCCATCTCCTCCTCGCCGCCCTCGAAGGCCTCGTCACCTCGGCCGTGCTGGCGCTGACGGCGCTTGGCCTGTCGCTGGTGTTCGGCGTCATGCGCGTAGTCAATGTCGCCCATGGCGAGTTCTTCATGCTGGGCGCGGTACTGGCC
>NZ_RZSG01000193.1:0-8678 GCF_003997725.1 Mesorhizobium sp. M4A.F.Ca.ET.050.02.1.1 | reverse complement strand
GCATGCTGACGGCCGCCAGCGACTATGTGCAATCGGGTGTCCCGCTGGTTCTCTGCGCCAAGGGCATCGAGCGCGACACCGGCGCGCTGCTGTCGGCGATCGTCGAGCAGGCTTTGCCTGGGAATCCGGTTGCCGCCCTGTCCGGCCCGAGCTTCGCCACCGATGTCGCCCGTGGCCTGCCGACGGCCGTGGTAGTCGCCGCCCGCGAGGCGGAGCTGGCAGCCGACCTTGCCGCCCGCTTCTCGGCCGAGAACCTGCGCTGCTATTCAAGCGACGACCTTGTCGGCGTCGAGATCGGCGGCGCGCTGAAGAACGTCTTCGCCATTGCCGCCGGCGCCGTCACCGGCGCGAGGCTCGGCGCCAGCGCGCAAGCCGCCATGGTGACGCGCGGCTTCGTCGAATTGCGCCGCATCGGCGCCGCCTTCGGCGCCCGGCCAGAGACGCTGATGGGGCTTTCCGGTCTCGGCGACCTCCTGCTCACCTGCTCGTCGGCGCAGTCGCGCAATTTCGCCTATGGGCTGGCGCTCGGGCAGGGCAAGCCGCTTGCCGGCCTGCCGCTCGCCGAAGGCGTGCCGACGGCGGCGATCGCCGCCCGCCTCGCCGCAGAGCGTGGCATCGACGCGCCGATCATCACCGCCGTCGCCGCGATTCTCGACGGCACCGTGACCATCGGCCAGGCCGTGACGGCGCTGATGACGCGGCCGCTCAAGACCGAAACCGACATCTGAACCATCGGAGTTTTAGACCATGCTGTTTGCGTTGATTTGCAAGGACAAGCCCGGCAGCCTGCAGTTGCGGGTCGACACGCGGCCGGCGCATGCGGCGTTCCTGGAAGGCCTGATCAGCGAAGGAAAACTTGCCTTTGCCGGGCCCTTCCTCGACGCTGACGGCAAGCCCGACGGCAGTCTGGTCATGATCGAGGCAGCAGATATGACGGCGGCGCAAGCCCTGGCGGCCAGCGATCCCTATGCCAAGGTCGGCCTGTTCGAAAGCGTCGAAATCCGCCCGTGGAACTGGGTCTTCCAGAAGCCCGCCGGTGCTTGATCGTTCGCTTGGCGCGCCCCTCTCCCCGCGAGAACGGGGAAAGGGTAAGGGTAGTGGGAGCGCGAACGCTTCATTGTAGCCAACCGACAATGGCAAGGGGACAACTGAGATGAACTACTGGCTGTTCAAATCCGAACCCTCGGTCTTCTCCTTCGAGGCGCTGAAGGCCAAGGGCAAGGCCGGCACGCAATGGGATGGCGTGCGCAACTATGCGGCGCGCAACAACATGAAGGCGATGAAGATCGGCGATCTCGGCTTCTTCTACCACTCCAATGAAGGGCTCAACATCGTCGGCATCGCCGAGGTCTGCGCGCTTGCCCATCCCGACACCACAACCGATGACCCGCGCTGGGAATGCGTCGACATCCGCGCCTTCAAGGATGTGCCGACCCCGGTCACGCTTGAGCAGGTCAAGGCCAATCCCAAGCTCGCCGACATGGCGCTCGTGCGGCTCGGGCGGCTTTCCGTGCAGCCGGTGACGCCGGCCGAATGGAAAGAGGTCTGCCGCATGGCCGATCTCTCGCCGGCGCCGTGACCAGGCTGACGCCGAAAAGCGCGAAGAAGTTCATTCTCGACAACACGGCGCTGATGGCGCCGCCGCATGTGCCGGAAGTGTTCCTGCATCTCGCCGACGAGGCGCATGACCTTTGGCTGCGCACGGAAGAGGAACTGGCTGCGATCGGCCTGCCGCCGCCGTTCTGGGCGTTCGCCTGGGCCGGCGGCCAGGGCCTTGCCCGCTACGTGCTCGACCATCCCGAAACCGTTCGCGGCAAGCGGGTGCTCGACTTCGCCTCCGGCTCCGGCCTGGTCGCCATCGCCGCCGCGAAGGCCGGCGCAGCGGCGGTTATCGCCGCCGACATCGACCCGTTCTGCGAGACGGCGATCGCCCTCAACCTCGAGGCCAACCGGGCCGAGGCGGAATTCCTCGGTCAGGACTGCGTCGGCGCCGACATGGGCTGGGATGTCGTGTTGGCCGGCGACGTCTTCTACGACAGGTCCTTCGCCGACAGGCTGCTGCCCTGGTTCCAGGCGCTGACGGCGCGCGGCGCCGACATCCTCGTCGGCGATCCCGGCCGCGCCTACCTGCCGAAGAAGGGGCTGCAATCGCTCGCCGTCTACCAGGTGCCCGTGACGCGCGTGCTGGAGGATGCCGAGGTCAAGCGCACCACCGTCTGGCGCCTTGCTTGACGGCAGCGCCGAACAGGCGTTCCATCGCCGCGATTTCAAAGAGGGTGCATGTTAGAACGACATGCATCGGGAGGGGGTCGAATGGATTTCTCTGCGGTGAACTGGCTGGCGGTGGTCGTTGCCGCCGTGGTGGCGTGGCTGTTCGGCGCCGCCTGGTACACGACGCTCAGCAAGCCGTGGCTCAAGGCGGCTAAGCTCGATCCGGCGACGATGAAACGGTCGCCGCTGTCGTTCATCATCTCCTTCGTCGCCGAGCTGGTCATGGCAATCGTGCTGAGCCTGGTCGTCGGCGCGATGACCGGCGGCGAGCCCAGCCTTGTCGCCGGGCTGATCTTCGGCTTCGTGCTCTGGCTAGGCTTCGTCGCCACCACGCTGTCCGTCAACCACCGCTATGAAGGCTTTGGCTGGGACCTGACGCTGATCGATGCCGGCCATTGGCTGGGCGTGCTGCTCCTCATCGGCGCAGTGATTGGCTGGTTCGGCGCGCCGGCCGGCTAGGGCGAGTTGAGATTCAGGTCAGGACGAGCCAAAAGTGGCGGGTTCAGAGAACCGGAGCGTACTTGAAGTACGTGAGCACCGGAAGCGCAGGAACCCGCCATTTGCAGGCCGGCATCACCTGAATATCAACTCGCTTTCTCAGGTCGGCGTCTTCGCCGCTTCCTCGATAAGCCATTCGCGAAAGGCGGCGACGCGCGCGTCGTCCTTCACGGCCTCCGGATAAACCAGGAAATAGGCGAACTCCGGCGCCACCTTGATGCCGAGCTCGAAGGGTCGCACCAGACGCCCTTGCGAAAGGTCATTGGCAACCATGGCGAAGTCGGCCAGCGCCACCGCGTTGCCGTCGAGCGCCGCCTGCGTGGCATCGGTCGAGGACCCGAATACAAGCGTGCGGCTGTCGTCGAAATCGTCGACGCCGGCCGCATGCATCCACATGCTCCAGTTCGGCCACGTCACGCCCTGGCGCGACCAGTCGATATGCGCGAGCGTGTGGCGAAAGAGGTCGCGCGGCTCGTTGAGCGGTGGGCCGGACGCCAGCAGTGCCGGGCTGCACACCGGGATGATGATGTTGTCGAACAGGCGATGCGCGGCAAGACCGGGATATTTGCCGGCGCCGAAGCGAATGCCGATATCGACATCGTCGCGCTCGAAGTCCCTGACATCATAGGTGATGTCGAAACGCAGCTCGATGCCCGGCTTCCGCTGACGGAAATCGTCCACGCGGCGCATCAGCCACTTCGTCGCGAACTGGGCGTCGAGCGTCACCTTCAGCAGCGCCGTGCCGCGCGTCATCTTGCGGGCCCGCGACACCGCCCGGTTGAGCAGGTCGAGCGCGTCGATCGACGCCTCGAATAGGACGTTTCCGGCCTCCGTCAGCCGGATGGTGCGGCTGGTGCGGATGAACAGCGCAAGGTCGAGCTGGTCCTCGATTTCCTTGATCTGGTGGCTGACCGCCGCCGGCGTCAGGCCGAGCTCGTCGGCCGCGCGGGTGAAATTGAGGTGCCTGGCCGCCGCTTCGAACGTCCTCAGGGCACGCGTTCCGGGCAGCAGGCGGGCCATTCGATCTCCAAATAAAACTTGATGATCAAGCAAGAACTACTCGTTTCCTGTTTATTTTTCAATCCGGCATGATTGCAGCATCGAAGCACTATCAAACCGGATTTGACATCCGGAGAAACCGGATAGAGCCATGACCGAGATCGTTCTGAAGTCCCACGCCGCCCTAAATTCCCGCTCCGGTATCGCAGTCTGGCTGCGCGCCACCCTCGATTGGCTGCGTCAGGCGCGTGTCGCTGCCCAGCTTCCCCTCGAATCCATCGAGGATCTCTCCGACGACCTGCTGCGTGACATCGGCGCCGAGCGCCGGGACGTCGCAAAGGCTGTGGACCGGCAGCTCCGCGAAATCGGGCTGCTCGGCACTGGCTGGCAGCAGCCGAGAAGGTAAGGCAGTAGGGATTAGGCAGTAGGGGAAAGAGGGCATAGCGCCCTACTGCCTAGTCATCCCTACCTCACCACCCTCACCACCGTCCGATCCGAAAGCAGCGGCAACAGCCGCGCCATGGTGCGCGCCGTCACCGCCACGCAGCCTTGTGTCGGTGTGAAGCCGGGCCGCGCCAGATGGAAGAAGATGGCGCTGCCGCGGCCGCGCCGCCGCGGCGCGATGTTCCAGTCGAGCACCAGGCAGGCATCATAGAGCCGGTCATCACGGCGCATCCGCTCGTGGCTGGCGCCATAGGGAATCTTCACCGGGCGATTGTAGTTGCGGTCGTCGGGCACCTCGCACCAGCCGAGATCCGGCCCGATCGGCGCCATCGCAAGCCGCGTCCTGCGGCCGCCGGAAAAATGATCGTCGCGAAAATAGCCCGACAATATGCGCATGGCGCCAAGCGGCGTCGCGCCGTCACCTTCGCGCTTGTTCGCCGAAATGCCCCCGCGTCCCAGCGCGCAGGCGAACACCAGGCTGCCCGCCTGCAGCAGCCCCTGGCTGGGATGGCCGGGCCTGGCGCGCACGCTGAGCACGGCGAGGCCTTTTGGCAAAATTGCGCCGGCTGCATTGCATGGACGTTTTTTCTTGTATGATCGTGTCACGGAACAAATCACTGTGATCGGCTGTTGTGCCGGTCAGCTTCCGCATAAATGGGGGACGGTCAACTGAATATACTTTTTAAAACAACGGATTGATCCATGACCTCACGCACCATACTGATCGTTGACGACGATGACGACCTGCGCGGCACGCTCGTCGAGCAACTGGCCCTCTACGAAGAGTTCGACGTCCAGCAGGAAGCGACGGCCGCGAAAGGCGTCGCCGCGGCGCGCGGCGGCCTTGTCGACCTCCTGATCATGGATGTTGGCCTGCCCGACATGGACGGCCGCGAGGCGGTGAAGATCCTGCGCAAGGGCGGCTACAAGGCGCCGATCATCATGCTGACCGGCCACGACACCGATTCCGACACGATCCTCGGCCTCGAGGCCGGCGCCAACGACTATGTGACCAAGCCGTTCCGCTTCGCCGTGCTGCTTGCCCGCATCCGCGCGCAATTGCGCCAGCACGAACAGAGCGAGGACGCCACCTTCTCGGTTGGCCCCTACACCTTCAAGCCCAGCCAGAAGCTCTTGATCGACCAGCGCGGCGCCAAGGTGCGACTGACCGAGAAAGAGGCGTCGATCATCAAATACCTCTATCGCGCCGAACAGAAGGTGGTGACGCGCGACGTGCTTCTGGAAGAAGTCTGGGGCTACAATTCAGGAGTCACCACGCACACGCTGGAAACCCACGTCTACCGGCTGCGCCAGAAGATCGAGCGCGATCCTTCCAATGCCGAAATTCTTGTGACAGAAAGCGGCGGCTACAAGCTGGTTCCTTAAACTTTTCATGATCCAATGAGCGGTCAGGGCGGGGCCGCTTCGGAAGCGATCCTGGTGCTGGAGGGTGGTTGGATCGGCTCCGATGCGCATCGGCCAAAAATCGGAATCGATTTTTGGCGGGCACGATGCGTAGACTCAAAGGATGTTGGAGCGTCCTTTGCGCGTCCAGGAGGACGCCGCGCTCCAAGGGAGGGACTGGACTGACCGCTCGGGGACATAGCTAGATGGCGCTGGATGACGACATCCGCATCCTGTCCGCCGTGAAGCTCTTCGAGGGCTTCACGCAGGAGCAGTTGCGCCTGCTCGCCTTCGGCGCCGAAACCACGCTGTTGCAGGCGGACCACAAGCTCTACCGCGAGGATGACGCGGCTGACTCGGCCTATATCGTGGTCAGCGGCCGCATCGCGCTCTATCGCGAGCAGAATGGCGAGCGCGTCCCGATCGGCACCGCCGGACCCGGCACCATGCTGAGCGAACTGGCGCTGATTGCCGACACCAACCGGCTGACCAGCGCATCGGCCGCGGTCGACTCTGAAGTGATCCGGCTCAGCCGCAAGATGTTCCGCCGCATCCTGGAGGAATATCCGGAGATTGCGGTGCTGTTGCACGAGCGCATCCTGGAGGAATTCCAGCAGATGATCAGGCGCATCGAAAAACTGGGGCCGCGTTTCACGGGGTAGACGAATCGCACCTGGCGTTGATCATCCGGCCCCGAGGGCGAGGTTCCGTTGACAGGCAAAAGGTGAGATCCTACAGGACTCGAGGATGGGCCGCGTAGCAGGAACCGACACCACCGAGCTCCTGGGGGGAGCGGGAATGCCGCCAGCGCGTTACGAGACGATTATCTTGTATTCACGCAAGGACGCGTTCGGCGACGGCTTGCTGCGGATTCCGGCCTTGCGAGCGGCGAGAACGGCATTTCCCGACAGTTTGATCGTGTACGGAACCACCCAGACATGCACGCTCGAAACCGCCGTCAATGACCATGTCCGCCACCTGGTCGATACGATAAGGGCGCAGACGCCCTTGGCGCATCTGGTCGCCAGTCATCGCAAGGGCAAAGGGCAGCTGGCCATTGTCGATTTCCGCATTGTCGCGCCCTGGCTGGTTCAAACCTGGGTATCGCTGCTCGGCCGCGGCATCGTCTACGAAGCAAATTTTCCGGCGTTCGCTCTTTCCTGGCCCCCCGGCCATGGACCCGAAACACGACCAGAGCACAATGCATGGCGCTACCACCGCCTTGTCGAACGCCTGGCGGGAAAGCGGTTGCCTTTTGACCATCGGCTGGAGCCGACTGCGGCCGCGCGTGCGGCGGCCAGGCGCCTGGCCGGCAAGCATGCTCCATTGGTCGTCATCGCGGCCCATGGCGATGGCAACAAACGGATGACAGCGGATCAGGTTGTCGCGATATCCGACAGTATGATCGGCGATGGCGCCAACCTCATCTATGTGAAAACACCGGGCGTCGGCCCAGACATGGCCGAGTTGGCGCAACGCGTGCCGAAATTGCGGCTCGTCGATTCTGGCGCGGCGCAAGATATTCCTGTCAGCGACATCCTGCTGGCGCTCGGGGAACTCGCCGATCTTTACATTGGCGCCGAAGGCGGCACGGCGCATCTCATGGCCACGGTGATGACGCCGATGGTCATCGTCAATAGCGGTGCCAACATGGCTCGCTGGCGACCGCTTTCGAACAGCGTGGACGCGGTGGAAGCGCGCCATGAAAGCCCGACCGGCCTGGTCGCCGATGTCCCGGCGCCGAAAATCATAGAAGCCGCCCGGCGGATGCTGGCGACGCGCCGCCGGGATCACCCCTGTCTGATGGGGCATGCGGACGAACAGGAGGCTCTGCCCGCGTAGGTTCCGGAACGGCGCGCCCAAGAACGTCAGGCCCCGTGTTTGAATCCGTCCGGCTGCGGCGGACTTCAATCCAGATCGAACCGCGCAATCACCGGCACGTGGTCCGACGGCCGCTCCCAGCCGCGCGCCGGGCGCAGGATCTCGTAGCCGGTGAAGCGCTCCACCAGGTTCGGCGAAGACCAGACATGGTCAAGCCGCCGGCCGCGGTCCGACGCTTGCCAGTCCTGCGCGCGGTAGCTCCACCAGGTGTAGAGTTTTTGCTCGGCAGGCACGTTGAGCCGCATCAGGTCGACCCAGTCGCCGGCGCGCCGCATCGCCTCGAAGCTTTCGGTCTCCACCGGCGTGTGGCTGACGACGTTGAGCAGCTGCTTGTGCGACCAGACGTCATGCTCCAGCGGCGCGATGTTGAGGTCGCCGACCAGGATCGAGCCGGACCCGGCGTCGTGCTCGGCCCGTACACCATTCATCTCGGCGACGAAATCCAGCTTGTGCCTGAACTTGCGGTTGATCTCCGGGTCGGGCTCGTCGCCGCCCGCCGGCACATAGAAATTATGCAGCAGGATCGACTTGCCGCTGGCGCTTACCCTGACCGAGAGGTGTCGGCTGTCGTCGATCTCGCAGAAGCGGCGCTTTTCAACCAGCTCGATCGGCCGCCGCGCCACCGTGGCGACGCCGTGATAGCCTTTCTGGCCGTGGAAGGCGATGTGCTCGTAGCCGAGCTTGCGGAAGGCCTTTTCGGGAAAAGCTCGTCCGGAACCTTCGTCTCCTGCAGACAGAGCACATCGGGCGCGTATTCCAGAAGCAGGCGCTCGACGATCGGCATGCGCAGCCGCACCGAGTTGATGTTCCAGGTGGCGATGGAAAAGGGCATGCGGCGGGGTCCGGCAAGAGGTCGCCGAACTACTGCCAGCCGCCAGCCATAAAAACAAGCCGGCGACAATCGCCGAGGCGCTCGCCGCCCCTCATTGCCCGGCCGGGCATTTCTGCCCGTAAACGGGGAGAAAGAAGCCGGCCGCAGCCTTGGCACTCATTCTGCAACGCTGGAGATTGGCGAAACCGTCGATGACGGCGTCCCTTCTCCCCGTTTACGGGGAGAAGATGGCGGCAGCCGGATGAGGGGCGGCGCCGACGCTCGCAAGAGCACTAAGACGAAGGAAGTTATCTTGTCTTCGTATTCACCTCACGGTTCGCCGTGTAATCTATGGCGAAGGTGTCGGGAG
>NZ_RZSG01000192.1:0-8745 GCF_003997725.1 Mesorhizobium sp. M4A.F.Ca.ET.050.02.1.1 | reverse complement strand
GCCGCAGAGCAGCGACACTAACACCACGGTCGAAGTCCAGCCGGCTATGACGCCCGCCTGAAAGAGCCAGGCAAAGGTAGCGTAAGCCCCGAACAACACGGCAAGGGCTGAAATGGCCAATCCCGCCCAAAGCGCCAGACGCAGCGGTTTCTCCGAGAAGCCGATGATGCCGTGGAGCGCGAGATGCAGCATCTTCCAGAACGGGTATTTGGTCTCGCCCAGCGTGCGCGCCGGTCGCTCGAAGGGGACCGCCGCCTGTTTGAAGCCCATCCAGCCGAACATGCCCCTGACGAAGCGGTCGTGCTCCGGCATGCATTTGAAGGTCTCCAGCGCCTTGCGGCCGACCAGGCGGAAGTCGCCGACATCGCGCGGAATGTCGACCGGGGTCATCTTCTCCAGCAGGCGGTAGAAGAGGCTCGCTGACAAACGCTTGAACCAGGATTCACCCTGTCGTCTGGTGCGCCTTGCATAGACGATCTCGAAGCCTTCCTTCCACTTCGCCACCAAGTCGAGAACTACTTCCGGGGGATCTTGCAGATCGGCATCCATGACGATGACGGCCTCGCCCGCCGCCGCCTCCATGCCGGCCGTGATGGCGATCTGGTGTCCGAAGTTGCGGGAAAACTCGATCAGCCGGAAGCTCGGCTCGGCGGCGACCACGCGCCGAAGGTATTTCACGCTTCCGTCGAGGCTTCCATCGTCGACGAAGATGACCTCGGTCTCTGCGTCCAGTTGATCCACCAGCAGGTTAATTCTCTCGACCAGCCGGGGCAGCACCTCTTCCTCATTGTAGATCGGCAGCACTAATGAGTAGCGCGGGCACTGCACGTTCACGCGCGTCCGAATGCCCTGCATCACAGCGTCTCGCATGCGGTTGAAAATGGAACACTCGCCACAAAGTTCCAAAGGTCTATCAGAAATCGCTAATTTGCCGACCTTCCGGGATCAGCCAATGATTTCAACCGGCCAGCCGGCCCTCGCAGTGCTCGACCGCTCGGAAGATCGCCTCGTAAACACTGCCAATTTCCTCATGTATTTCGTGGATCGGAACGCCCTCGATAAAGGCGGCCGAGCGGGGTCTGTCCCTAGTTCAAGCCAACTAGTTTCAAAAGGCCAAGGAACGCCTGATGCGCCAAACCAGCTGAACCGTCAGCTAAACTATGGCTCAGCCGCTGTCTAAAGCTTGACCGCCGGTTCCCGTCCCCAAAGACGATCCGGCAGGATTGATCGGCGGATCAAACCTCGGCCTGCGTTCTCGCATTTCAACGTGCTTCAGCTTCGTTGGAAGGCGCGAAATACTCGTCATTCCGCTCCTAGGCCTCAGCTTGGCGCGGCTCGTCGAACCGAATATTTACGCGGTCGCAAGCGCCCTGAACACTGCGCGCGCCATGGAGACGTTGGAGGGTCTGAACCCGACGAGGCCGGCAATGGTTTCCCATCGACCGGCCATATGCCCTTCCCCGCGCAACCCGCTCGTTGTCTATGGTTTGTCGGCCTCCGACAAGCGCTCGCGAACTGCTTCCTCGGTGTTGTCGGCTGTCGATCTCACCACCTTGCCGAGTTTGCTCATCACCGTGCCAGACGAACCATCGGAGCTCTGTCGGGCAGCCTCCTCCTTGATTGCGCCATAAGCCTCGGCCGCAACCTCCTTCGCCTGTTCGACGCCTTGATCGAGAACCTTCTCCGCATTGTCGCGAAGTTTCTGGCTGTAGCCGCCAAGCACCTCGTCTTCCGTATCCGTGTGTGGCAGCATTGCGCCGATAGCAGTTCCCACCACCAGGCCGACCGCGGCGACGGCCAGCGGTTCGCTCTGCAAGAGATCCTGCATCGGCCGCCCCATCCGCACCGCGCCGGACCTCACTCCAGCGGCCGTGCCTGACAGTGTGTCTCTGGCGTCGTTTGCAATACCGGAAACGGCGTCGGCTACACCGCTCGCGGTGGAAACAATTGAGTGTGTGACGCCGGAAAGTTGGGAAGTTTGTTCTGTCGTGCTCGGTCGGGAATCAGCTCCCTGGCTCGCTTGCCAATCATGGTCAGATTCGGCGTTCCGACTACCGCGCTCGCGAGCAGCCGAACTGCCAGAACCGAGAAGATCACTTAGGTCATCGGCCGATGGACCCTTACCGAACATCAGCCAGGCCAAGCCGGCACCGACCATGGTAACCGGCAGCGGGTTGTCTCGGACCTGTGTCCTGAGGTTATCGAGCATCGAGGAGAAATCGCCTCCCGCAAACGTTCCGGTGAACTCATCGATCAATTGACCCGGGGTCATCTTGTGGCGGATCGAATCCGCCGTGTCCGTTAATTTTGCGCGCGCGATGTCAGCATCGCGTTCGAGCTCGGCTGCAGATTTGTCGTTCATCTCAACTGTTCCTTGATCACGCGCGCGTCGCGCTTGAGTTGGTCTTGAGTGCGGTCGGGAGTCAGTTCGGAAACCGTCATGCCAGCCATGCCGTTGCGCAAAAGAGTGACGCCAAGCAGGGCGACGATGACGCCGACCAGCAGTGAAGACCATCCCGCGCCCAGCCCTGCGCTCGCCAAAGCGATCACCAGAGCCTGCAGCAGCACCAGCAAGGCGGCCAGGAGGCAGATCGCGCCTCCCAGAATCTCGACAGCGCCGGCGCCAGCCTTGCTTGCCTTCTCCGAAATTTCGGCCCGCAACAGCCTGCCCTCAGCCTGCAACAAGGTTGTCACTTGCTGCGCGAGCTCGCTGACGAGCGTGGCCAAGCTTCGGGTGTCGTGAGCGTTGCTCATGGTTTCTCCTCCAGGTTGGGACGCCAATCGTGGGCCTGCGTGGTGCGGGAGGGTTGGTCAGATTGGTCTCCGGAGCCAGCCGCAGCCGAGTGGTGCGAACGCGAGTTGGAATCGCCGGACAGTCTTCCATCCGAAGCCGTGCGGCGAGACGGCGGCGAGCTTTTGATGAAACGCCCAAGAGCCACGCCGGCCAGCACAGAACCGGCTAGCAACGCACCCGAATTTTCGCGGCCGAACGATTGGATTTCGCCAAGCACATCCTTGAACGGCCTGTCTTTCAAGGATGTGGAGAGACGTTCCAGTCCGCCAGCGGCATCGAGCGCGAACTTCGATGCGGCCTGCTGTTTGTTATTGGCCAGATGGTCGCTCGCCGCGCGCAGCGCTCCACCAAGGGACTTCAAGTCGGCACAGATGTCGCGCTGCGCATCTTCCGCCTTCTCGTAAAGAGCCTGCTTCGCCTCCGAACCGTAGTCGCCGGCCATTCGGGTGAGTTCGTCGCGAGCGTCGTGCAATATCTCGCTGGCGCCCTGCGTTTCTTGCTTGAGCCTGTCGGTTAATTCGCCTTTGGCTGTTTCGAAATCGGCCGTCACACGGCCATGATTGTCTTCGCCCCGCATGGGTGCCTCCTAGTGGAATCCGAGGAAGGATAGGATCGCAAGCACGACGACGATCAGGCCGATTAGATAAATGACACCGTTCATGACGCATCCTCCTACATGCAATACGAACCTCGACGACGGCATCATGTTCCACCGAGGCTCAATCTTTCTCGATCGGTAATCGTCGTTGAGAGCTGGGTAGTTGAAGGCGGGCTGGGCCCCAGAAAAATCAGTGTTGCAAGGCCTTGATCGAAAGCTGGAAGGCATCGCAAGGCGGGAAGGCAGCGTCTCGTTCAAGAATCCAGAAGAGCTGTCAGAGAAATTGTGGGGGAGCCAACTCCGGTGCGACAAACCTATAGCGATAGAAATCTTGCCGCCGCCTGGTCGACATATGCGAATGAATAGCTTGGACTGATCTCCGAGACACGAGGCCTCGCTGGAACATGCGTCAAAGTCGAAAGTTCTTGCTGATGGCAAATCACCCAAACATGAGCGTGCTAACCTCGATCGGCAACTTGACCTCACGTCCCGCAGCCTTCCTGGTGTTGTTGGCTTATTCCATTCTTTGGATGGTTTTCGACCGGCAAAGTTTGAATTGGCATGGGGCGGCTACCCTCGTCACCTGGGCCATGACGCTGTTCATCCAGCGAGCAGAGCATCGCGACACACAGGCAATCCATGCGAAGCTGGCTGAAATGTTGCGATCAAATAACTCGGCTTCGAACATCACCCGAATTGAAGATCAGGAACCTGAGGAAATCGAAAAGCATCGCGTCCGCAAACAGCAGGGAGATTGACGTGCGGCCTTCTGGTCTCGCGGCAGTGCTGGCAGGCGGAAAACCGCGCGGGTTCGATCGAGGGTTCGCACGCTTGCTGAAGTGTCTGAGCTATGTGGGCGTTGCGATGATCGCTATTTGGTTGGTGGCGGATCACCTTCCTGGAACGCTACGCCGTCCTAAGCATTGCATGGGAACAGGAGATGTCCCATGCCCACTTTCCGCTTCGAGACGGTCCAACTCGGCAAGACCAAGATAGTCGAGGAGGAGCTCTCCAGCGCCGATCTGGCCAGCCCGAGAGCGCTGGAAATGGCTCACGCCGCCCTCGTGGCCGAGGACCCCGCCGGCGCTGCCCAATCGGGCTCGAGCATCAAGGTCTACGATGAGGCAGGCTATCTGGTGGCGACCGTCAATTTTTCCGATGTAGTGCGTGATATTCCTGGACTGCGCTCCTCCAGCAGTAAGGCACCTGGCGAAGAGCCCGGTGTCATGCGTTCGGGTTGAGCAATTCGAAGAACCAAGAGTCAGCGAACCCTGCTGAGCTCGCGACTGTGTTTTCTGCGCTCCATGCTGCGGGCGTTTTGACGAGCAACTCTTAGTTCGGGAAGTGTCGGCTGCCACCAGCCCCTTGAACGTTCGTGCGCTCCTGGCGGACTGCGTGCGGGCCATGTCCTGACCAGTTCGGACAGCGTGGCCGAACGCCACCTGCCCCAGATGTAGTCGGCGTTTGCGCACGCCGCGTTTGGATAGGAGGCCGTCAAATCACGCGCCTCGACGAGTTCGCCGGACACTTCGTTAAAAACGACAATGCCATATTGTTCTGTCGCAACCGGCTTGCCCACAGGCGGTAAATGTTCAGCTGGCAGTGGATAGCGACGACGCCGGCGTTCGGCATTCCGCAGTCGAGCGACCTTGTCACCTTCAGAGTTTGGCAGCGTCTCGTCGTCGCTTCCTTTCTTCGGGTTCGGCCTGTTGGGCAGCCTTTTCGATTCTGGGCCAACGGCGTCGTAGCTCCTCAAAAGAACGGAACGGCACTCGCCAGGCTCGCAATTCCTCGTCCCAACTTGCCCAGGGAACTGTTCGCAGTTCCTCGAAAACCGTCTTCGAATACGGCGTTCGAATACGGAGGTCGTCGGACACCTCCAGGTATGGGCTTGATATTGGATCAAAGGCGAAGGCGTCGCGTCCTTTGCTGTCGCCGTGAATGGCCAGCATTGCTGCCTCTTTTGCCAGCCAACGGTCGATCTGGCCGGTGGCTGTCTTTCCGGGGACGAACCAGCTCTTGCGCTCGTCGCTCCACCTCGCTCGCGGAAAAGGCTGTCGGAACCGCTCGACGGCCATCCTGTCGAAGGGAAAGCGCGCTTCGGCACCGGGAGTTTGCGGCTCTTGTGGCATGGGACTAGCGTCCGATTTTTGACCTCATGCGGGGGGACGGTTCCATGCATTGAACGCTGGCCGAGCCAGTAGGTTCACGAACTTCAAACGATCCTGCGGCACTCGAGGACAAGTGTAGCCGCACGTATGCATGCTCTGCGAAGCGCGGTGAAACCTTCCCCACATTCGGCGGTTAACTCCGAAGCCCATGCCGAGACGCGATGAAACGGGGACAGCGCCCACGCGGCCGAGAAAACCTCGTTCTCGTCCGCTGAAAGGCGCGGACGCAGAGGTGAAACATATCGTGGGCTGAGGGAAGGAGCCGGCGGAACGTCGACGCGGCCTGCCTGGCGATCCTGACGATACTCACAGCCGCTATATCGAGGCCGAGGTGGATGGGCTTGTCGTTGGCTGCCTCTATTTGCCCAACGGCAACCCAGCGCCGGGCCCAAAGTTCGACTACAAGCTTCGGTGGTTCAACCGCCTGGCCAGCTACGCGCGGCTGTTGTCGTCCCAACTGCGATCGATGCGGCGGTGCCGAGACGATGGCTAGGCGACGCCGTCTACTTTCCGGAAAGTCGGCAGGCCTACGCCAACATGCTTGAGTGCGGTTGGCTCGATGCCATCCGGCGCATCCATCCCGAGAAGGGCATCTGCACCTACTGGAACTTTTCCTTCAGGGGTGGTTTCGATAGAAGCTCAGGCCTCCGGATGGACCATCTTCTCATCAGCCCTTCGCTTTCGAAGGCTACGTGACGCCGGCGTCGATGCTGAGTTGCGCGGTGGGAAAAGCCAAGCGATCATGCACCAGCTTGGGTCCAACTCGATTGATAACGGCGGCACGCCGACAGCAAGGATGACCTAGCTTTGGCAAAGCGGCACAGACGCAGCCGCGCAGGCGGTGCTAGCTCAGCCCTCGGATCGCTGGTCCGTTGAGCACCGCGCCATCCGGCGCGAATTGGGAGCCGTGGCACGGACAATCCCAGCACTGCTCGGTAGAATTCCAGTGCACGATACAGCCGAGATGGCTGCAGCTTGCTGAATGCGTGTGCAGCTTGCCGTCGCGGTCGCGGCACACGGCGAGCTTGCTCAGGCCGTCGTGAATAACGCCCCCTTCCCCGGACTTGAGGTCCTCGGCCGACTTGACTTGTCCGGGCAGCAGATATTCGGCAAAGTTCTTCACCGCCGTGAGGTTCTCGCTGAGATAGTTCGCAAAGGCCGCGGGCGGCGTCCTGTCGGGCGCATAGACGGCTTCCCAAGAATTCGAGCCCTTGACGACCAGGTCCCTGATCAACAGCCCGGCCAACGCTCCGTGCGTTATGCCCTGACCGGAATCTCCGGTGGCGACGAAGACGTTTTTGCTTCCGGGGCTCCTGCCGATGAAGCCGCAATAGTCAATCGTGTCGAGGACCTGACCAGACCATCTCGCCGTTTCACCGCCTAGATCGGGGACCAACGCCCTGATCCAGGCTTCGAGGGCGGCGAAGCGTGCATCGCCGTCATCCGCTTCGCCTGATTTGTGATCACGACCCCCGACTATGAGATAGTTGGTTTTGCCGGAGCCAGGATTGAGACGGACATAATAGTAAGGGTGGTCCATGTCCCAGTAGAGTGCGTCCGAAAGAAGTCGCTTGGTGATCTCGAAGGCCATCGCATAGGTGCGGTAGGGCGCCATCTTGCTGTGGATCTTGACCCAGGTGTTGATCGGGGAATTCGTAGCAAACACCGCGTTGGAGGCCGTGATGGCGCCTCGCTCACATTTCAGGCGAACCTGATCGCCTTCCTCGATGTCGGTGACGGCGCTGTTGGCGAATGTCCTGCCGCCACGCTTCTCGAAATCCGCCAGGATAGCGCGAAGATATTTCAGCGGGTGGAAGGTGGCTTGATTGGGATAGCGCAAGACGGGCGCGGATTCATGGCCGTTGAGCGGAACCCCCTTGCTGCGCTCCACGATAGCGCCGACCTTGATCGCGGCGGCATACTCTTTGTCACATTGTTTGGCGGCTTCTTCATCATCCATCCACGCGGCCGGGAAAAGAAACCCATCCAGCCGCCGAAAATCGCAGTCGATCGCCAGGTTGCCGACAAGCTCTTCGATGCGGTCGACGGCGGCTTGCTGACTTTCCTGAAATCCGCGCGCCAGCTCTTCGCCGCGCATCTCCACCAGTGCCCCCAGGCCGTCGTCGCAGACGGGCGCCAAATGGGCGGTCGTGCGAGAGGTCATGCCGCCGAGCAAGGGGCCGCGATCCACGAGCACAACGTTGCGACCGGCCAGGACGAGCTCATAGGCGATCGAAACCCCTGCGATACCGGCGCCAACCACGGCCACGTCGCAGTGCTCGTCCTGTTGCAAGCGAGGAGCGGTAGGGAACTTGGTGTCAAGCATCCAAACGGATTTGGTCGCCTCGCCGCTGACGTTCATGACTCACTCTTTGACGTAAGCGCCTGGTCGGCGACCTGCCTTGGGCGCCTTTGCATCTTTCGAATGTTCCGAGATGGCAGGACCGGCTCCAGACGTCTTTTCTGTTGCTGGACTCGGGGTCGCCTCTTTCCCTGGATTCTGGCGGGCGGACCGTTGGGGGCTGTCTTCCCCTTGACCGGCTGGCCTCGTCAGGCCGATCCCGCTCGGCGGCTTCTTGTTGCCCGCCGCATCTTGCGAGAAATCATCCGACGGGTCGGCGTCTTTCATTGCCGGATATTTTGTGGCACCCGTTTCGCGACGGTTTTCATCGCCTGTCATAGCTCAGTGCTCCTGAGATGAGGATCATGAGGATCAACCCGCTGATCAGCGGCAAGTTCCCTTATGCCGACTTGCGGGTTACCTTTGATTTGGGACCTGCTTTGATGCCTTCCTTGGCAAGGCTCTTGCGCAGCACCGACGCGAGGTCGACGACGTTCTCTTTAGGCCTTGGTGCCGGTTTCGGCGGCTTCTTGCCCTTGCGCTTTGCGTCGATCATTGCAACGAGCGCATCCTCGTAGGTGTCCTCGAATTTCGATGGATCGAATTTGGTCACCTTCTTGTCGATCAGCAGGCCGGCGATCTCGAGCAGGTCCTGATCATATTTAGGACTCTTCAGATCGTCGAAGACGGTCTTTTCCGGGATCATTTCGTCATGGGTGCGCAGCTCTGTAAGCAGCATGCCTTTGCCGAAGGGTTGAATCACCACTTCCCGCCCGCGCTGGTAAAGCACCACACAGGATCTGGCCGCTACGCGCTTTTTTGCCATGGCTTCTCGCAGCAC
>NZ_RZSG01000191.1:0-8761 GCF_003997725.1 Mesorhizobium sp. M4A.F.Ca.ET.050.02.1.1 | reverse complement strand
TTGCGGCAGCGTCTCCTGGATCGTCGGCACCAGCTTGTGGATCGCCGCCGCCGTCGTCAGCGGATTGGCCGCCGGCGTCGGGAAGATGGCAAGGAAGGTGCCGGGCTTGCCGTTGAAGGAGACCCTGGTGTCGGTGCTGACCGCGCCGAGCTCGACGCGCGCCACGTCGCGCAACCTCACCACATTGCCGTCCTTGGAGCGCAGAGGAAGCGCCGCGAAAGCCTCCGGCGTCTGCAATGTCGAGCGCACGGTGATCGATGAGACAACGTATTCGTTCTCGGTGTTGCCGGGCGCCGACAGGAAGTTGCTGTCGTTGATGGCGGTCAGCACATCGGCCGCCGTGACGCCGCGCGCGGCGAGCTTGACCGGGTCGATCCACACCCGCATCGAATAATCCTCGGCGCCGAAGATCTGCACGTCGGCGACGCCCTCGACCGTCGATATGCGCGGGCGAACGACGCGCTCGATATATTCGGTCAATTGCTGCTTCGTCATGTTCGGATTCTGCATCGAGATGTACATCATCGCGAACTCTTGGCCGGTGCCCTTGACGATTACCGGATCCTTGGCGGCGTCGGGCAAGGTGCCACGCACGCCCTGCACCTTGGACAGGACCTCGGTCAGCGCGACGTCCGGGTTGGAGCCGAGCTTCATCTGCACAACCACGGTGCTGGAGGAGGGCCGGCTCGACGAGGTGACGTAGTCGATGTTCTCGGTCGAGGCGACGGCGCGGGCGATCGGAGCGGAGATGAAGCCCTGGATCAGGTCGGCGCTGGCGCCTGGATAGGCCGTGGTGATGGTGATGGCCGTCTCGTCGACTTTCGGATACTGCCGGATCGACAGGTTGAAGATGCCCTGGAAACCCAGGAGCAGGATCATGCAGGCGAGCACGGTCGACAGGACCGGCCGGCGAATGAAGATGTCGGAGAAATTCATTGCTGGGCGGCCTGCTTGTTCGCCGGCTTGGTCGGATCGATTGTGTTGTCGACGGCAACGGACATGCCGTTGAAGAGCCGGTTCTGGCCGGCGGTGACGACCTCATCGCCGGCGGTGATGCCTTCCAGGATCTCGACCATGCCGGCGTTGCGGCGGCCGGGCTTGACGAATACCTGGGCAAGCACAAGCTCAGGCTTTTCGCCTTCCACCGGCTTGGCCGCCGCGTCGGCCGGCTTTTCGTCAGGTTTTTCGTCCGGCTTGGCGGCCGGGGTGGAGCCGGTCTTTGTCGCATCCGGCTTCTCTTCGGGCTTGGCTGCTGGAGCGGCAGCGTCGCCCGCGGGCTTGGCCGGACGCACGACAAAGACGAAGTCGCCATAGAGGCTGGAGGTCAGGGCCGTCTGCGGCAGCGTCAGGACATTCTGCTCCTCCGGCAACTCGACGCGCACCTGCACGAACTGGCCTGGCGTCAGCTTGCCGTCGGGGTTGGCGACCTCGGCGCGGATCGACACCAGCCGGCTCGTAGGGTCGATCTTTGGGTCGATGCCGCGAATGGCGCCGGCGAACGGCATATCGCTGTTGCCGCCGCCGATGCCGAGCCGCACCGTCTGGCCGATCTTGAGCAGCGGCAACTGCTGTTCCGGCACCGAGAAGTCGACCCGCATGGTATCGAGGTCCTGCAGGGTCACCACCGAGGATCCGGTGGCGAGATACTGACCGAGGTCGATCTTGGGGATGCCGACAGTGCCGGCGAAGGGAGCGGTCAGCTGCTTCTGGTCGAGCACCGCCTGCAGCTTGTTGACCTGCGAGGCGGATGCCGACGCGGTCGCCCGCGCGGTGTCGAGCGTGGCGTCGGTGCCGACGCCGCGCCGCTGCAATTCGACGGCGCGTTCGAGCGCCGTCTGGTCAGAGACGTTCTGTGCTTTCGCCGCCGCGAGATCGGCGCGCTCGACGGCATCGTCGAGCTGCAGCAGCACGGCGTTGTCGGCTACCTTCTGGTTGGCGTGGAACATGATGCTCTTGACGATGCCGGCTGTTTCGACGGTGAGGTCGACGCCGCGCACGGCATTGACGGTGCCGATCGCCTCGACGCCCGGCGTCCACTCGGACGGCTTCACGATGACCGTCGAAACGGTCGCTGCCGGCGGCTTCATGGTGGCGAAATACTGCTTGATCGCGCTGTCACGAAACAGGTTGAAGGCGACAATTCCGCCGCACACCACAATGAGCAGAAGCAATATTCCGACGATGATGAAGAAGCGCTTCACGAACAGTCCCCCTCGGCCGGCGTCCGGCAATAGTCGTCGAACAGCGGGACACATATCGACGTCAGGTCCCGTTTTCAAATGATGGCGATCTTACTGTACCGTCTGGACGGTGTTGTCAATTCCGCCTAGGCTAATGTAAGGGGGATGCACCGATGAAAACCCGCAGAGCAAATTCGCGTGACAGGATACTCGCCGCCGCCGCCGACGTGGCGCGCGAGACGGGTCCGGGCAGCCTGTCGCTGGACGCCGTCGCCAGCCGCGCCGGCGTGTCGAAGGGCGGCCTGCTCTACAATTTCCCGACCAAAGCCAAGTTGATGCAGAGCCTGGTGGAGGATTATCTCAAGGCATTCGAGCAGGCGATGGAAGCCCGCACCGCCGTGGCTGGTCATGAAAGCGCGCTCGCGGCCTATATCAAGCTCTCGGCCGACGAATGCGAGGAGCCGCAGCCGTCGGCGTCCTGGATATTTTCCGCCATCGCCGAGGATCCCGAATTCCTGACGCCGATCAAATCGTTCAAGCGGCAGCTGTTCGAGCGGCTCAAGGGGGAGACGAACGACCTCAGCGCGCTGTTGGTCTGCTTCCTCGCCATCGAGGGCATGCGCAGCATGAATCTCTTCGATTCCGACGTGCTCTCGAAGGATGAGCGGCAGCTGCTGACCTCGTCGCTGCTGGAGATCGCCGGATAGGGGCCTAGCGCCGGCATTTGACTGGCGTTTTGAAATGCCCTCCCTGCCGAGCCCGGTATCCCGCCCGTCACACCAGCTTCATCGACCGGACATAGCCTCACCTGTGGTTGTGCCGAAGTGCGAACGGGAGTGGGACATGGTGGACATTGTTTCGAGCGAAGCGGGCATTCCAAGGCCAGATCATCCACTCAATCAAACCGGCGGCGCCAAGTGGTTCCTGCCGGCCTTCGGAGTGATCGTGCTCGCCGGCGTCATCTATGTCGCCTACGCACTCAGCCAGGATCTCGCCATAGCCAAGACGGTGCCGTGGATCCTGCTCGGCATCGCCTTGCTGATTGCGCTGGGCTTCGAGTTCGTCAACGGCTTCCACGACACCGCCAATGCCGTGGCGACGGTCATCTATACCCGCTCCCTGCCGGCCGAGTTCGCCGTCATGTGGTCGGGCGTCTTCAATTTCCTCGGCGTTCTCACCTCCAGCGGCGCGGTTGCCTTCGGCATCCTGTCGCTGCTGCCGGTCGAGCTCATCCTGCAGGTCGGCTCCTCGTCAGGCTTCGCCATGGTGTTCGCGCTGCTGGTCGCCGCGATCCTGTGGAACCTCGGCACCTGGTTCCTCGGCCTGCCGGCCTCAAGTTCGCACACCATGGTGGGGTCGATCATCGGCGTCGGCCTCGCCAACCAGTTCATGGCGCCGGCCGGCAGCGCCACCAGTGGCGTCGACTGGTCACAAGCGACCAATGTCGGCACCACGCTGCTGGTCTCGCCAATCATCGGCTTCTTCGCCGCGGCAATCCTGCTCTATGCGATGAAACTGCTTGTGCGCAATCCGGCGCTCTATGAGGCGCCGAAGGGCAACACCCCGCCGCCGTGGTGGATCCGCGCGCTGCTGATCTTCACCTGCACCGGCGTCAGTTTCGCCCATGGCTCGAATGACGGCCAGAAGGGGATGGGCCTGATCATGCTGATCCTGATCGGCGTGGTGCCGACGGCCTATGCGCTCAACCGCACCCCGGACATCAACTATCTCGAAGCCTACAAGTCGGCTTCGGTGAGCGTCGAACAGGCACTGGGCAAGTACGTCAAGCCGGGCATCACCGTCCCCGATGCCAAGGTGGCCGTCCAGGACGCCGTGCGCACCAGGACCTGGAACGACCAAACCACGGTGGCGCTGCAGACATATATTCACAACACCACGGCTTCGCTGCAGCCCTACGCTTCGATCGAAAAGGTGCCGACCGATCTGGTCGGCAACGCCCGCAACGACATCTATCTGATCGGCGAGGCGCTCAAACTGATCGACAAAAAGAAGCTGCTGCCGATGGAGGCCGCCGATCTCAAGGCGGTAACCGACTATCACAAGGCGGTCGACAACGCGACGAAGTTCATTCCGCTTTGGGTGAAGATCGCTGTGGCGCTGGCGCTCGGGCTGGGCACCATGGTCGGCTGGAAGCGCATCGTCGTGACGGTCGGCGAGAAGATCGGCAAGAGCCATCTGACCTATGGCCAGGGCGCCGCAGCGGAGCTGGTGGCGATGGTCACGATCGGCATGGCCGACCGCCTCGGCCTGCCGGTGTCGACCACCCATGTGCTGTCGTCGGGCGTTGCCGGCACCATGGCGGCGAACGGCTCGGGGCTGCAATGGTCGACCGTGCGCAACCTGCTGCTTGCCTGGGTGCTGACGCTGCCCTGCTCGATCGCGCTCGCCTTCGTGCTGTTCATCATTTTCCGCCAGGTGTTCTGAGCGGCCAAGTTCTCAAATAAAAGGCAGCGCCGGTCGCAGCCGCTGCCTTTTTCTTTGTGGCTGTTCCATGGCTGTTTCGAGGCGCCGGCGGGACAGCACCCTCCTCTGGCCTGCCGGCCATCTCCCCGCAAGGGGGAGATCAGCGGCTTCAGCGCGGACCTCCATTGTTGCAATGCCGGAGATTAGCGAAAGCCGAACAGAGGGGGTGTGAGGGAACTCGACGGGGGTGCCGTATGGACAGGCCGCGATCTTTCGCCGGCGGCTAAGTCGGATCCTCGCGGTGGAGATCGTGGATGGTGACGCCCTCGGCATTGGTCGGCAGCGTCAGCCACTGGCGGTGGCGCAGTGTGCGCTCGGTGTCCTCCAGCCCCATCTCCCAATGTTCGCGCATCGAGGTGCCGGAGAACTCGTAGTCCTTGGCGTGGCCCTCGTAGCCCTTGTGCTGGTAGATCAGGTGGACGATGTTGACGACGCCGGCGTCGGAATAATCGGCGATCAGGTCCCTCTCACCCTCCTTCAGCAGTTCGGGGGGAACGCGCTTCAGCGCGTCGAGCAGCTTCATCTTCAGCGCATGGATGCGCTGGAAATTGTCGGTGTTCTGGCGCGTGCGGCTGGAATACATGATGTCCTTGTGGCGCGACAGCACGTCGGCCATGCCGCGCGGCAAGGCGCCACGCGCGCTGAACAGGTCGACCTGGAACACCAGCGAGGAGCGGTCTTCTTCCTGGTCGAGCAGATATTGCAGCGGCGTGTTGGAGACGATGCCGCCGTCCCAGTAATATTCACCCTCGATGCGGATCGAGGGGAAAGCCGGCGGCAGCGCGCCGCTCGCCATGATGTGCTCCGGGCCGATGCGCACCTTGTCGGTGTCGAAATAGACGAAGTTGCCGGTCCTGACATTGACCGCGCCGACGCTCAGCCGCTTCCTGCCGTCGTTGAGGATGTCGAAGTCGATCAGGCTTTCCAGCGTGTCCTTGAGCTCGGCGGTGTTGTAGAAGCTGGTCGCGCCCTCGGCGCCCGGCTGCTCGAACCAGGGATTGGGCGAGCGAGGCTTGAAGAAGCCGGGCTGGCCCATCATCATCGTCATCCACGAAGAGGTGCGGTTGCGGATGTCGCGATAGATGTCGCCCTCTGGCGTATAGGCCCAGATCTTGCGCCCGGAGATCGTCTGCCAGAACTGCTCCAGCCGCTCCAGCCTACGGCTCGGCTCGTTGCCGGCGATGATCGAGGCGTTGATGGCGCCGATCGACACGCCGGAGAGCCAGGTCGGCTCGCAGCCGGCATCGGACAGCGCCTGGTAGACTCCAGCCTGATAGGCGCCGAGCGCGCCGCCGCCCTGGAACACCAGGGCGATGCGGTCATACTGCGCCGTTATTTCCTCGATCGAGGCGGCGACCGCCTTGTTTCGGGTGCGTTCAAGCACGGGCCTTCTCCGGCTGGGTTGCGTTCGCCCAGGAATGGCCGCGGTCGGCGAGATAGTCATGGACGACTTCGCCCAGCCCAAGCGTAAGGTCGGCGGTGAAGTGGACGGCCGACACGATGTCCAGCACCGGCAGCTTCGCCACGTCGGCCATGACATGAGGGCGAAGGTCGAGCGCGGCCGGCGCCGTCCAGGCCTCCTTCAGCGTCACGTCGGTAAGGTAGTAGCGAACCAGCTCGCAGATGCGCGGCGTGCCGTCGACATGCGGGATGATCTTGCTGAGGAAGTTGGGCGCGGCGAGCGAGGCGAGCACCTGGTCGTGGTCGGCCTCCTGGTGCTTGTAACCCATCGTGCTGGTGGCGCATAGGACGCTGCCATAGTGCAAGGTGCCGACAACCACCTCGCCCTCATGCACGATCTTGGGGCTGGCGAGCTTCTTCGGGAAACCCCAGAGCTCGCGGCCGCCGGCGATCGGCGCATCGTCGTCGAGATACATGGAATGGACATAGCCGCCGTGCTGGCCCTTGTAGCGCACGGGGATGACCTGGCCGGTCTCGGTATAGTCGCCGAAGCCGGTCGAATCCGGCATGCGGATGAACTCGTACTTGACCAGCGGCTCGTCGATCTCCAGCGGCGCCGGCACGACCGCCTCCAGCGCCTCGCGTGTCGTGCGGTAGGTGATGATGATGTATTCGCGGTCGAAGAAACGGTAAGGCCCGGGCGGGAATGATGGATTGGTGAGCGGCATCGCATAGGCGCGCTTCACGACGTCGTCGATTTTCAAGCTATTTACCCATCGGTTGCAGGAATAATACGCTCGAAACGCGCAGGAGGACTATGTTGCACGGCACCATGACAGTGCCATGTCATCGACCTTGAGGCCAGCACGCAGTCTCCTTTACAGCATCACAACATTGTAATCGCACCACATATGGTCATGACATTGTTATGTTGCGGCGCACAAACTATGTGCGGAAATATCCCCTTCAATCCTGTCGCGAGATCATCATGGGTTCCCTTTCCTCGAAGAACGCCCTCGTCACCGGCTCTACCAGCGGTATCGGCCTGGCAATCGCCCGCGCCTTTGCCGCCGAGGGCGCCAATGTCACCATCAACGGCCTCGGTGACGCAGCTGATATCGAGCAGGAGCGCGCCGGCATCGAGAAGGATTTCGGCGTCAAGTGCCGCTATTCCGATGCCAACATGATGGACGGCGCGGCCGTCAGCGCCATGGTGCGCGAGGCCGATGCGGCTTTCGGCAGCCTCGACATCCTGGTCAACAATGCCGGCATCCAGCATGTCGCGCCGATCGACGAGTTTCCCGACGACAGATGGGAAGCGATCATCCGCATCAACCTGCTGGCGGCCTTCTACGCCATCAAGGCGGCACTTCCCGGCATGAAGGCGCGCAAATGGGGCCGTGTCATCAACACGGCTTCCGCGCATGCGCTGGTCGCCTCGCCGTTCAAGTCGGCCTATGTCTCGGCCAAGCACGGGATTGCGGGCCTGACCAAGACGGTGGCGCTCGAAGTCGCCCAGGCAGGCATCACCGTCAACGCCATCGCGCCCGGCTATGTCTGGACGCCGCTGGTCGAAAAGCAGATCCCCGACACGATGAAGGCGCGCGGCATGACCGAGGAGCAGGTCAAGCACGACGTGCTGCTCGCCGCGCAGCCGACCAAGGAATTTGTCACCGTGGACGAGCTCGCCGCGCTGGCGCTGTTCCTGTGCTCGGACGCGGCCAAGCAGATCACCGGCACCACCCTGCCGATGGATGGCGGCTGGACGGCGCAGTAAGCGTCGCAAACCGCCGCGGGTATCGCTCGCGGAAGCTCATTCCTTGACAAGGGCGAGGGATCGTTCCAGCATCCTAGGCAAGGGGTTCCCCGCGACGACCCCGTGAGGCGTCAGCCCAACGTTCGCGTCCAAACTCTCTTTGTTCTGGAGGTGGACGCCATGCCGTCAACAACCGAAATCACCGTACAGCAACTTTCTCGTCTCGCCGGCCTGCCGGATGCGCCCGTCCTCGTCGACGTGCGCGTCGAGGAGGATTATCAAGCCGATCCGCGCCTGCTGCCGGCATCCAGCCGGCGCGATTTCAGGACCGTCCCGACCTGGGCGGCGGAGTTCACCGGCTCCAGGGTCGTCGTCATCTGCCAGAAGGGCCAAAAACTCTCGCAAGGCGTCGCCGCGTGGCTGCGCCATGAAGGGATAGCGGCGGAATCGCTGGAAGGTGGCTTCGAGGCCTGGGCGGCGGCCAAGGCGCCGCTGGTCACGGCCAGCGCGATTCCGCCCCGTGACGACAAGGGCCGCACGGTCTGGGTGACGCGGGCGCGGCCCAAGGTCGACCGCATCGCCTGCCCATGGCTGATCCGCCGCTTCGTCGATCCCAATGCGGTGTTCCTGTTCGTCGATGCGGCCGAGGTGCCGGCGGTGGCCGACCGCTTTGCGGCGGTTCCCTTCGACATCGACAATGTGTTCTGGAGCCATCGCGGCGAGCGCTGCACCTTCGACACGATGATCGAGGAATTCGGGCTGCGCTCGGAGGCCCTCGATCGCCTGGCCTTGATCGTGCGCGCCGCCGATACGGCACGGCTCGACATGGTGCCGCAAGCGGCGGGCTTCCTTGCCGCATCGCTTGGCCTGTCACGCATGTTCCGCGACGATCTCGAGCAGCTCGAGGCGGGCATGCTCATCTACGATTCCTTCTTCAGAT